>DATHAU010000465.1:0-2557 GCA_035296545.1 Microvirga sp. | reverse complement strand
GGTCTCGCCCTGGGGCGCCGGGAAGTCCCGGTACTTGGTCCAGCCCTTCGACAGGGGCAGCCACGCGAAGCGGCCGCGCCGGCGGCCGGCCAGGCCCAGCACGCCCATGGCGGCCCGGGTGGCGAGCCGGTAGAGGGTGGGGCGCTTGGCGAAGAAGCCCCAGACCCCGAGGCCGGAGCGCACGGTCGCGGGGGTCAGGTGGCGCTCGAACTCCCGCTCGCGCCAGTGGCGCATGAGCTTGGGCAGGGGAATCCGCACCGGGCACACGCTCTCGCACCGGCCGCAGAAGGTGGGGGCGTTGGGCAGGTGCCCGGCCTTGTCGACGCCGATCAGGGTGGGGGTGAGCACCGCCCCCATGGGGCCGGGATAGACCCAGCCATAGGCGTGCCCGCCGACCGCGTGATAGACCGGGCAATGGTTCATGCAGGCGCCGCAGCGGATGCAGCGCAGCATCTCCTCGAAGCTCGTGCCGAGCATGGACGAGCGCCCGTTGTCGAGGATGACCACGTGGTAGTTCTCCGGACCGTCCGCATCGGTCGGGCGGCGCGGGCCGGTCGAGAAGGTGGTGTAGACCGACAGCTCCTGGCCCGTGGCCGAGCGGGCGAGCACCCGCAGGAGCTGGCTCACGTCCTCCAGGGTGGGAACCAGCTTCTCGATGGACGCCAGAACGATGTGGGTCTTGGGCAGGATCTGGGTGAGGTCGCCGTTGCCCTCGTTGGTGACGATGATCGAGGTGCCGGTCTCGGCCACCAGGAAGTTCGCGCCGGTGATGCCCACATCCGCCGCCAGGAAGCGCTCGCGCAGGACGGCGCGCGCCTCGGTGAGAAGCTGCACCGGCTCGGAGAGGTCCCGCTTCGGGTCGAGGTTCTTGTGGACGCGGCGGAAGTCCTGCTCCACCTGCGTCGCGTTGAGGTGGACGGCCGGGGCGATGATGTGGCTCGGCAGCTCGTTGCGGAGCTGGATGATGTACTCGCCCAGATCCGTCTCCACCGGCGTGATCCCGTGCGCCTCGAGGTGGTGGTTGATGCCGATCTCCTCGGAGATCATCGACTTGCCCTTGGTCACGGTCCTTGCGCCCGCCTCCCGGCAGATGCCGAGGATGACCGCCCGGGCCTCGTCCGCGTTGCGGGCGAAATGCACGTGCCCGCCGGAGGCCTTCACCTTCTCCTCGTAGGCTTCGAGGTAGAGGTCCAGGTGCTCGAGGGTGTGGTTCTTGATGTCGCGGGCGCTGTCCCGCAGGGCCTCGAATTCCGGCAGCTTGGCGGCGGCCTGCTGGCGCTTGTCGATGAAGCCCTGCTTCACGTTGCCGAGGGCTTTTTGCAATTGCACGTCCGCGAGGGCGCGGGCGGCGTTCTGCTTGAACTGCGGGGAGGTGGTGTGGACGACGTTCATGATGGCTCTTACTTTGCGGGTTCTGCTTTGGCCATGCCGATGGGCGGCTCGTCGGTCATGCCGGCGAGAACCTCGGCCACGTGGCGCACCTCCACGGGCGTTCCGTCGCGGCTGAGCTTGCCGGCCATGTTCATGAGGCAGCCGAGATCGCCCGCCAGCAGGGTGGGGGCACCGGAGGCCTCCACGTTCCTGGCCTTCGCGTCGACGATGGCGCCGGAAATGTCGCTGTACTTCACCGCGAAGGTGCCGCCGAAGCCGCAGCACACGTCGCTCTCGTTCAGCTCGACCAGGGTCACGCCCTCCATGCTGGCGAGGAGCCGGCGCGGCTGGGACCTTACGCCGAGCTCCCGCAGGCCCGAGCAGGAATCGTGGTAGGTGACCTCGCCCTCGAACGCGGCGTTCACCTTCGTGACGCCCAGAACGTCCACCAGGAAGCTCGTGAGCTCGTAGGTTCTGGCCGCGAGCGCATCCACCTTGGGCATCCAGTTCGGGTCGTCGGCGAAGAGCTCCGGATAATGGGCCTTGATCATCCCGGCGCAGGAGCCGGAGGGGGCGACCACGTAATCGTAGCCGCGGAAGGCCTCGATCATCCGCTCCGCCAGCGCCCGCGTGGTGCCCCGGTCGCCGGAATTGTAGGCGGGCTGGCCGCAGCAGGTCTGCACCGGCGCCTCGACGGTGCAGCCGGCGTCCTCCAGGAGCTTCACGGCCGCAAAGCCCACGGAGGGGCGCATCAGGTCCACGAGGCAGGTGACGAAAAGGCCGACACGGGGCTTGCGGTGGGGCGTTGGGTTCACGGGCGAAAGGCTTTCCGGTGATGCTTGACGATCACCAATGGTTTTTCGTCGGGCCGGGTCAAGAGGATGTTCTGTCCCAGGGCCCGGCAGGCGTCCAATTTTCTGGGGGCCGCCCTTAGATGGTCCGGGGCGGCCCGGAATGGAAGAGGGCGGGGCCTATGGGGCCTTTCTGACCCTACTGGGTCTTTTTGCCCGAGGCGTCGAACTGCTTCAGGTAGGCCACCAGATCCGTGACCCTCCGCTCGTCCTTGAGCCCGGCATAGATCATCTTGGTGCCGGGGATCTTGGCCCGCGGGTCCTTGATGTAGTCCCGGAAGGTGGCCTCGTCCCAGGTGATCCCGGAATTCTTGTTGGCGGGGGAATAGTTGTAG
>DATHAU010000464.1:0-4519 GCA_035296545.1 Microvirga sp. | reverse complement strand
CGCGCCGGAACCCATCAGGGTGATGTTCTCGACGTTGGGTTTGTCCGCGAGGGAATAGGTCATGAAGGTCATAACAGTGTCGATGCCCTCTCCCGGCATTTCGATCACGACGTCCCCCGCGGCATCGACCACATAGACATCGTTGCCGACCCCGCCCGTCATCTCATCGTCACCGGCACCGCCATCGAGCGTATCGTCGCCGATCAGACCGAAGAGAAAATTAGCGTCGGAATTACCGGTAATCCTATTGGCAAGTTCGTTGCCTGTGGCATCGAGGTTCAGGCCACCGCTTTCGTCCAAAATCAGGTTCTCGACATTCGCTCCAAGTGTATAGCCGACGGTCGACCACACCGTATCGACGCCCTCGCCTGCCAGCTCCGTGATGACGTCAGCCGGTTGATCGACGCGGTAGGTGTCGTTACCCTGGCCGCCGACGAGAGTGTCGTCGTCTCCGTCTCCATTGAGGTAATTGTCGAAAGCGTTGCCTTCGAGCCTGTTCGCTCTGCTGTTCCCCCAAAGTTTTGTATAGGTGCCGCTCGCGTCTAACGCGTAGTTGTCGTTAGCATCAGCGTCATCGATAAAGATGATACCCAAGTCCGGAAATTTGCGTGGCATGCTTTAGCTTCTCCGAGAAATCGTTCTAAGAACGTTGTCACAAGGAGCGAGGATTCAAGATGCCATCTTCCGGGCTATACCCAATGGGGGTAGGAATAGTTGCAACAGTCAATTAGCTCTAACCGCTGATAGGATAATGTTTTTTCCGTCAAGCTCTCAGGATAATAGTTACTTTATAACTAATCCTTCATGATAGGTTACATCACTTATGATTATTGTCTGATCCCTCCTGCCGCCCAACCGCTCCAAATCCGCCGCCTTGCCTCTCGCATCCGCCTCCGCTTCCCGCTATGGTGCGGCCGCGTTTCGGAGCTTCTGATGTCGTCTCGTTCCCTCTTCTGCCGCGCCGTGCTGATCGCCGGCCTCCTTGCCCTCGGCCTCTCGGCCTGCGGCCGCCGCGGCGCCCTCGAGCCGCCCCCGGACCCGTCGGTCGCCCAGGCCCAGCAGGGAACCGCGAGCGAGGGCTCGGGCCAGGCGACCCTGCCCTCCCCGGTGGGGACGCCCCGCTCGAAACCGAGCCGCGGCTACACCATCCCGAACAAGCCCTTCATCCTCGACCCGCTTCTGTAGGCCCGCCGATGCACCACTTCGCCTATCGCCAGGGCGCCCTCCACGCGGAAGACGTCGATCTGCGCCGGCTCGCGGACGAGGTCGGCACCCCGTTCTACTGCTATTCCTCGGCCACCCTCGAGCGGCATTACCAGGTCTTCGCCGAGGCCTTCGCCGACACGGACGCCCTCGTGTGCTACGCCATGAAGGCCAATTCCAACCAGGCGGTTCTCAGGACGCTCGCCCGACTGGGCGCGGGCATGGACATCGTCTCGGAAGGCGAGCTACGCCGGGCGCTCGCCGCCGGCGTTCCCGGGGAGCGGATCGTTTTCTCCGGGGTCGGCAAGACGAGGGCCGAAATGGCCTTCGCCCTCGACAGCGGGACCCTCTGCTTCAACGTGGAATCCGAGCCGGAGCTGGAGGCCCTGTCCGAGGTGGCGCTGTCCAAGGGCATGCAGGCGCCGGTCTCGATCCGGATCAATCCGGATGTGGACGCCAAGACCCACAGGAAGATCTCCACCGGCAGGTCCGAGAACAAGTTCGGCATTCCCATCGGCCGCGCCCGGGAGGTCTATGCCCATGCGGCGCGGATGAAGGGGATCGCGATCACCGGGGTCGACATGCATATCGGCAGCCAGATCACGGATCTCGAACCCTTCGACAACGCCGCCGCGCTCCTGGCGGAGCTGGCCCGCGACCTCATGGCCGACGGGCACAGGCTCCACCACATCGACCTCGGCGGCGGCCTGGGCGTGCCCTACCGCGAGGACAACGAGCCCCCGCCCGATCCGCAGGCCTACGCAAGGATCATCAAGCGGCACACCAGGGATCTCGGCCTCCGGCTGATCTTCGAGATGGGCCGCATGATCGCCGGCAACGCGGGCGTCCTCGTGACCCGGGTGGTGTACGTGAAGCAGGGGGCCGACAGGACTTTCCTGATCGTCGACGCGGCCATGAACGACCTCATCCGCCCGACGCTCTATGACGCCCACCACGACATCAAGCCCGTGGCGGAGCCGGGGCGCGACGCCGCCCGCATGGTGGCCGACGTGGTCGGCCCGGTCTGCGAGACCGGCGATTACCTCGCCCTTTCCCGCGACATGCCCGCCGCGAGGGCCGGCGATCTGCTCGCCATCATGACCGCGGGCGCCTACGGGGCCGTTCAGGCGAACACCTACAACACCCGTCTGCTCGTGCCGGAGGTTCTGGTGCGCGGCGCGGAGCACGCCATCGTGCGCCCGCGTCCGGGCTACGAGAACCTGATCGGCCTGGACCGCGTTCCGGGCTGGCTGAGCTGACGAAGGTTTTCAACCCGTCCATGAGACCGGGATAGCTCGCGAAAGCCCGTCAGGCATGAGGGGCGGTGCCTGCTTGCCGCGTCCGCCGGGCCGACCTTGCGATCATGGAAAAACCCCGGCAGCGGTGCTGCCGGGGTTCGTTTTCAGGCGGGTCCGATCGTTTAGATGATCAGGAAGTCGAGGGAGGTCAGCGGCACCTTCTTGTCGAGCTGGGCGAACTTGACGGCAGCGCCTTTGCCCGAGCCGTCGGCGTCGTAGTAGAGCGCGCCCTTGGCCTTGTCGTAGACGATGTAGTCGTTCTTGTCCTTGGCCTTGGAGCCGAAGGTGAAGAAGTCCTTCTTCAGCTTGCCGGGCTTCAGTTCCGAGCCGGAGCCCAGCTTCTTGAAGATGGCGTTGTCGAGCCAGATCGTGTCGTCCTTCACCGAGAAGGACGTGATCTTGTCCACATTGCCTGTCTTGTTCAGCTTCGTGTTGAAGATGAACACGTCCTTGCCGCGGCCGCCGTTGAGCAGGTCGTTGCCGAGGCCGCCGTTGAGCTTGTCGTTGCCGGCGCCGCCGCTCAGGGTATCCTTGCCGGAACCACCCCAGAACACGTCGTCGGCGGCAGAGCCGAGGGTCTTCTCCGGGCTCGCGTCACCCACCGCGACCGCGAAGGTCTTGACGGTGATCAGACCCGCCTTGTCCTTCACCTCGACCGTCACGTTGTGCGACTGGGCCTGCTCGAAATCGAGCTTGAAGCCGTCCTTGACCACCAGCGAGCCGTTCTTGATCTCGAAGCGGCCGCCCGCATCGTCCGTGAGGCGATAGGACAGCACGTCTCCGGCATCCTGATCCGTCGCGCTGAGGGCGCCGACCACGGTGCCGCCGGCAGCCAGCTCGGCCACGGTCGCACCGGTCAAGGTGACGTTCTCCGGAGCCTCGTTGACGTTGGAGACGGTCACGGTGAGCGTTTCCGCGTAGGAGTGACCGTCCCCGTCGTCGACCATGACCCTGATCTGGTGATCGCCGACCTGAGCATCGTTGAGGGCGGTCTTCAGCTTGATCTTGTCGCCTTCGATCTCGAACAGGTCATCCTCGATCGGATTGTCGTCGGCGTCGACGATGGTGTAGGTGTAGGTGCCCACCGTGTCCGCGTCGGCGACGCCGAGCGTGCCGATCACCGCGCCAAGAGCCGCATTCTCGGCAACCGTCTTGTTCGAAAGCTCCAGGTCCGTCGGAGCATTGTCGTTGACGTCGTTGATCGTGATCGTGAAGTCCTCTTCGTAGGAGGCGTTCACGCCGTCGGAGACCTGCACCGTGATCATGTGGGAGCCGGCCGCCTCGAAGTCGAGACCTGCCTTCACCCGCACCTCGTTGCCGACGATCTCGAACAGGCTGTTCTGGACGGGATCGCCGTTGGCGTCGACAAGGGTGTAGGTGAGCGTGCCCACCGTATCGGCGTCCTGCGCGCTCAGGGTGCCGACCACCGCGCCAGCAGCCGCATCCTCGTCGATGTCCGTGTTCGACAGCATCAGCCCTGTCGGAGCATTGTCGTTGGCGTCGGCCAGATCGAGATCGAGGGTGGAGGTGACAGTGTTCACGCCGTCGGACACGCTGACGGTAACGGTGCGGTGCGCCGGGTTCTCATAGTCGAGGGTCACGCCGGCCGCGACCGTTATTTCGTACTGGCTGCCGTTTTGAACCAGATCGAACAGAGCGTCCGAAGCAGCACTCAGGCTGTAAGTGAGGGGCTGACCTTCGGGATCCGTGGCGCTGATGACCCCGACGACAGTGCCTTCGCCCGCGCCTTCGGTCACGGATACCGAGTAGCCGTCACCCTCAGGCGCTTCGTTGACGTCGTTGACGGTGATCGTGAAGTTCTGCGTGGATGCGCCGACGCCATCGGAGACCTTCACTCTGATTGCGTGGGAGCCGGCTGCCTCGTAGTTGAGGCCCGCCTTCACCCGCACCTCGTTGCCGACGATCTCGAACAGGTCATTGTTCGGATCATTGTCGTCGTCGATGAGGGTGTAGGCGAGCGTGCCCACCGTGTCGGCGTCGTTGGACGTGAGGGTGCC
>DATHAU010000463.1:0-6410 GCA_035296545.1 Microvirga sp. | reverse complement strand
GTATATGCCTGAAGTCATCTTCACGGGTCCTGCCGGCCGCCTCGAAGGGCGCTACCAGCCTGCCAAGCAGAAGGGCGCTCCCATCGCCATCATCCTGCACCCGCACCCGCAGTTCGGCGGCACGATGAACAATCAGATCGTGTACAACCTCTACTACGACTTCGTGAACCGCGGCTTCTCGGTCCTGCGCTTCAACTTCCGCGGGGTCGGCCGCAGCCAGGGCGCCTTCGACCACGGCCAGGGCGAATTGTCGGACGCCGCCGCCGCCCTCGACTGGGCGCAGGCCATGAACCCGGACGCCCGCGCCTGCTGGATCTCGGGCATCTCCTTCGGCGCGTGGATCGGCATGCAGCTCCTCATGCGCCGCCCGGAGATCGAGGGCTTCATCTCCATCGCCGCCATGGCGAACCGTTACGATTTCTCGTTCCTGGCCCCCTGCCCCTCCTCGGGCCTGTTCGTGCACGGCTCGGAGGATCGCGTCGCCCCGGTCAGGGACGTGATCAGCGTGATCGAGAAGGTGAAGACCCAGAAAGGCGTCAAGCTCGAACACGCCATCGTGGATGGAGCCAACCACTTCTTCGACGGCAAGGTGGACGAGCTGATGGTGGCCGTGGACGAGTATCTGGACAAGCGCCTCGGCGTTGCCGAGGAAGCCTCCTGACACCGGCCCGAGCCGACGCGCTCCGGCCCTCATGACCGAGCGGCCATGATTTTTAAACACCTGCGACCCGACACGAGAGCTGCGATGAACGCGCCACGATCCGAATTCCTGAAAGTGCTCACCGAGCGCGGCTTCATTCACCAGACCTCGGATTTCGAGGGTCTCGACAAGGCGGCCGCCGAGGGGCGGATCTCCGCCTATATCGGCTTCGATTGCACCGCCGCCTCCCTGCATGTGGGTTCGCTGGTGCAGATCATGATGCTCCACTGGCTGCAGCAGACCGGCCACAAGCCCATCGTGCTCATGGGCGGCGGCACCACCCGGGTCGGCGACCCCTCGGGCCGGGACGAGAGCCGGCGGATGCTGACCGCCGAGGACATCGAGGAGAACAAGCGCGGCATCGGCTCCGTGTTCTCCAAGTTCCTCGCCTTCGGCTCCGGCCCCACCGACGCGGTGATGGCGGACAACGCCGAGTGGCTGCTCAAGCTGCATTATGTGGAGTTCCTGCGCGACGTGGGCCGCCACTTCTCGGTCAACCAGATGCTCACCTTCGACTCGGTGCGCCTGCGGCTCGACCGGGAGCAGCCGCTCTCGTTCATCGAGTTCAACTACATGATCCTCCAGGCCTACGACTTCGTGGAGCTGAACAGGCGCTACGGGGTCACCCTGCAGATGGGCGGGTCGGACCAGTGGGGCAACATCGTCAACGGCATCGATCTCGGCCGCCGCATGGGCACGCCGCAGCTCTACGCGGTGACGACCCCGCTCATCACCCTGGCGTCCGGGGCCAAGATGGGCAAGACCGCCTCCGGGGCGATCTGGCTCAACGCCGACATGCTGAGCCCCTACGATTACTGGCAGTTCTGGCGCAACACCGAGGATGCGGACGTGGTCCGCTTCCTCAAGCTGTTCACGACCCTGTCCCTCGACGAGGTGGCCCGGCTCGCGGCCCTCCAGGGCCAGGAGGTCAACGAGGCCAAGAAGGTTCTGGCCACCGAGGCGACCGCCCTGCTCCACGGCCGCGAGGCTGCCGGGCAGGCCGCCGAGACCGCGCGCATGACCTTCGAGCAGGGGGCGCTGGCGGAAAGCCTCCCGACCATCGAGGTGGCGTCCGATGTTCTCAAGGACGGCCTCGGCGTCCTCTCGGCCTTCGGACCCGACTACGCGAAGCTCGTGCCGTCCATGAGCGAAGCGCGGCGTCAGGTGAAGAGCGGCGGCCTCAGGGTGAACGACCGGACCGTGTCCGACGAGCGCGGCGCCCTGAGCCTGTCAGACCTGACCGCCGAGGGCGTGATCAAGCTCTCGTTCGGCAAGAAGAAGCACGTGCTGCTGAGAGCCGTCTGAGCGAAGCGGCCCCTGCGCCGCGTCCCGATCCGGAGGTGGGGCGCAGAGGCCGGGGTCTCGGGCGTGGTCTGCGGGCGAGGCGTTTTCCGTGCTCTCCGGACCATCCTTCGAGACGCCTGCTTTGCAGGCTCCTCAGGATGAGGGTGGAGGTTTCAGGCGCGGCCTTGATCCACCCCACAGCCTCACGCCGAGGAGGATCGCACAGCGATCGGTCTCGAAGCGCGAGGCGGCTCCGGCAAGGGCTGGATCCCCTTCGAGAAACTCACCGCTCGGGCGTGGTCGGGATCGCCCCGGTCTGCGGCTCGCCGCCCACGCCGAAGAGCTTGCGCAGGAAGCCCGGGGCCACCGCCGAGAGCGGGTTGACCGTAAGCGTAGGCGCGGAGGCCTGTCCCGCCACCCGGAAGTTCACCGCGAACAGCCCCTCGTATTGCCCTCCCCCCAGAAGCGGCCCGAAGAGCGGCACCTGGGCGAAGGCATTGTTGAGGCCGTAGGCCGGAACAAAGGTCCCCGAGATGTCCAGCCGGTCGCGGACGTAGTCGATCTGGCCGCTCAGGGTGAAGCCGATCTGGTTGCCGAAGATCGCCGCGTCCTTGAAGTCGAGGCGTCCGGCCGAGCGGGTGAAGTTGACCCGGGCCTTGGCGAAGGACACCTCGTTGAAGTCGATCCGGATCGTCTGCGGCTTGCCGTTCCGGTCCTGCCCGGCCACCACCTGGGTTTGGGTGGGAATGATCCGGCGCAGGGCCGGCTCGTTGTTCAGGGTGAAGGAATGGAGCACCAGGAAGCCGGTCTGCGGGCCGTCTCCCGTGGCCATCTGGAGAACGAGGTCCCCGCCCGACATGCGCCGGTAGATGTCCACGAAGCGCAGGAACGCGCCGGCGTCCTCGGCCTGGAGGATGATTGTCGGGTTTCCTGCGGCCTGAGCCGCCGTCCGCCCCACGATGTTGGTGGCGCCCAGACGCCCCTTCATGTCGAGCTGGCGCAGGTTGTCCTTGCGCACGGAGGCCTTGACCGTGGCGTTGGTGATCGCCTCCTCGTTGTATCCCGTGAGGATGTTGAGAGCGAGGTCGAGGTCGAAATCCCTGCTGTCGCGCTGGGCCGGGCCGCGGGAGGCCGGCGCGGGGGCGGCGCCCGCGCCCTTCACGAGGGGTCGCGCGTCGCCCACGTTGCCGCGGATCGCCACCTTGTAGACGCCGTTCTGGCGCTCGATCTGGGCGCGCATGTCGTCGCCGGGAGACAGCTTGAAGGTGGAGAGATCGGCCTTCTCCAGATCGCCCTCGGCGGAGAGCACGGCCGTGCCGCGCAGCTGCGCGGCGCCGCTGTCGAGCTGGAGGTCGCGGATCTCGGTGGTCGGCCCCTCGACCAGGGTGAAGGTGAGCTTTGCCGCCTTGCCGGCGGGCTTGACCCAGCCGGGAATGAGCTGGTCCACGGCGGCCTTGGTCAGGTCCGCCTCCACGAGGAGGCCGGGCTTGGCGGAAGACCCTAAGGGGATCGTCACCTTGAGGGGCACGGCTCCCGTGAGCTGCGCCCCGAAGGACAGCCCGCGCTTGCTCCGCGCCGCCTCGTCGAGGGTGAAGGCCACATGGGCCTGCCCGCCCCCCCGGTTCTGCTGAACGTCGATGGCGGTGGGGTTGCCGCCCAGCTTGCCCTCGCCTTTCATCGACAGGCTGCCCCGGTCATAGGCGATGGTCAGGTTGGCGGCCTCGAGCCGGTCCTTGCCGAAGAACCTGTCCATGGTGAGATCGTTCACGGTCCCGTTGACCGTCAGGGGCAGATCGGCGAAGGCCGGGATCCTGGCGACCGCGAGGCCGATCCCCACCCGCAGGTCGGTCCTGCCCTTCATGGTGGCCGGGTCCACGTCGAAGCCGGCGATCTCCTTGATGCGGGGCTCCATCAGGAGAGCCCCGAGGCCGTCCGCCGCCCCGGCGAGGCGGAAGTTGATCCGCGCCAGGGCATCGTCGTCCCAGTAGTTCTCGAGAGCGAAGGTGCCCTCGGAGGCGCTCAGGCTCCGGTCCCCCGCCATGTCGACCCGCCCCGTGGGAGCCCGAAGGGACACGTTCCTGCCGGTCACGAGGCCCGCCACATCCATGCGCGACACCGGCGGCAGGCCCTCCGCGGCGGTCAGGACGCCGCCGGACACGGAAAAGTCGATCTTCAGGGCCTCGTCGGGAATGGGGCCGCCGGACATGGATTTGGCGACGTGCTCGCCGGTCATGGCCACCTTGAGGTCGATGGATTCCAGCATCCCCCCCTTGAGGTTCGACACGAGGAACCGGCGCACCGGAGGAGCGACGGCCTCGGGCCAGATGCGAAGGGCGGACCGCAGGTCGGTCTTCCGGGCCCGCAGGTCGAGATCGATGCCGTTCGGGTCGGCGGATGCTCCCAGGAGGCCCTTGAGCTCCGCGGAAAGGTCGGGACCCTTGAGGCTGAGGCTCCGGATGGCGACCCCGTCCGGCCCGGACAGCTCGGCCGCGATCTCGCTGATCCGCACCGGGCGGTCCCCGGCGGCGGCCCCGGCCAGCACCGCGTCCTTGCCGCTCAGCAGCGCCCGCCAGCTCCCGGTGGCGGACGGGGTCTCCAGGCGACCCTGCAGGCGCACATGGGTGTCGCCGCCCTTCAGTTCGAGCCTTTGCAGGTTGAGCGCCCCCTCGGCCTCGCGCCAGTCCACCTCGATGCTCGCCCGCTCCACCGGCAGGGGCGAGGTATCCTTGTCGTCGATCTGGATCATGCCCGCATTGCTGTCGAGCCGCGCCTTCAGCTCCGTGACCCGGCCCCCTGCATAGGCGGCGTCGATGCGGCCGGAGAACTCGAGATCCGTCGTGGCCGGCAGGGCCGAGAGGCCGGTGAGCAGCAGGATGTCCTCGATCGGGGCTCCCTCCGTCACCAGGGACGCGCGATAGGCCGTCTTGTCGCCCTCGCCCTCCCGCTTGGCGTCCCCGTTGAGCTGCCAGGAGCCCTGGCGGCCGTCCACCGTGGCCGAGAAGCGGCGTCCCCCGTCCTCCGACCAGTCGAAGGTCGCGTCCAGGCGCTGGAACCGGGCGCGCTCCCGGTACCCGGCATCGACGAAGACGAGGCGCGCATTGGTCAGCTGCGCCCGGCCGAGGGAGCTCAGGACGCTCTGAGGCCCGACGACCACATCGAACAGGGAGCCCACGACCCCGGAGACCTGGGACGGGCCCGCCTGGGACCCATCCGGGGGCGCTGCAGCCTCCCCGGGGGGCACAGGGGCTGCGGGGGCGGCCTCCGCCCCCCCTTCCCCGGGCAGGGGCGAGAAGGTGAGCGAACCGTCCCGGTTCACCAGCACCCGCAATTGCAGGTCGCGGATCTCGACGGCCTTGGGCTGGAGATTGGCGGTGAGCAGGGAGAGGCCGTCGACGCTCACGATGGCGTAGGGCGCCTGCAGGACGAGGTCCCCGCCGGGAGCCCGGATGTCGAGCCCGTTGGCCCGCAGGGCGGGCGATCCGTCGTGCAGCTCGATGGCGGTGTTGCGCAGGGTCACGGACCAGCCGGGCCCGATGCGGGCGGCGAGCGCCTCCGCCACCCGCTCAGGCAGCCGTCCGAAGCTCATGGGGGCCGCGGAAAGCCGCAGGTACAAGAGGCCCAGCGCCACGGCGACGAAAACCACAAGCCCAAGCTTCACATAGAGGGCGCCGCGGAGCACGCGCCTGAAAGCGCTCCGCTTCACCGGGCGTTGCCGGGGCGACGTGGTCCTCGATGGTAACTTCATTCTTGTGATGTCAGGCAACCAGGTTCTTGCGCTCTCGGCACGATATAGGGAATCACATGGGAGACCTTAGCTGTCCTGGTTGTCTCCCGCGACCACCTTTTCCGCCGTGCGCCCGAAGAGGGTTCCACCAGCACAATCCGCCGAAAGGAAGGCGAACCATGCCACCCACCCCCGGAAGCAAAGCTCCCCCGTTCTCGCTGCCCGCCACGGACGGGCGCACCGTCACCCTCGACGGCCTCAGGGGCCGCAAGGCGGTGCTGTATTTCTACCCGAAGGACGACACCACCGGCTGCACCCTGGAGGCCCAGACCTTCCAGGCCCTGAAGCGCGACTTCGCCGCAGCCGACACGGAAATCATCGGCGTGTCGCCGGATTCACTGAAGAGCCACGACAGGTTCCGGGCCAAGTACGGCCTCGACTTCACCCTGGCGTCCGACGAGGAGACATCCATGCTGGAGGCCTATGGGGTCTGGGCCGAGAAGAGCATGTACGGCCGCCAATACATGGGCGTGGAGCGCACCACGGTGCTGATCGATCGCGAGGGCATCATCGCCCGTGTCTGGCCGAAGGTGAAGGTGCCAGGCCATGCGGAGGAGGTGCTGGCTGCGACAAGAAGCCTATAGGAATCTTAGGGGTTGCCAATATAGGTAATTTAATTACCTTTCAGATGAAATTTTTCTT
>DATHAU010000462.1:0-1954 GCA_035296545.1 Microvirga sp. | reverse complement strand
GCCCTTGCCCGCGCCAGGGACGGAACGGGGCTCACCGATTACGGCTCGCCGCTGGGCCTTGCTCCCTTGAGGCGGTTCCTGTCGCGGCGCATGGCCGAGCAGGGTTTCCGGGCCACCCCGGAGGGGATTCTGCTCACCGATTCCGGCACCCAGGCTATCGACCTCGTATGCCGGCTCCTGATCCAGCCGGGGGACGCCGTTCTGGTGGACGATCCCTGCTACTTCAACTTTCTGGCTCTGCTTCGCGCCCACCGGGCCACGGTGATCGGCGTTCCCCATACGCCGGCGGGCCCCGACCTGAGGCTGTTCGAGAGGGCGCTCTCCGAGCACCGGCCGCGCCTCTACATCACCAATTCGGGCATTCACAACCCCACCGGAGCGGCCCTGTCGCCCGCCACGGCGCACCGGCTCCTGAAGCTCGTGGAGAGCCACGACCTGGTGGTGGTGGAGGACGACATCTTCGCCGATTTCGAGACCGAGCCCGCCCCGCGGCTCGCCGCCCTCGACGGCCTCGACCGGGTGGTGCGGATCGGCAGCTTCTCCAAGACCCTGTCGGCCTCCTTCCGCTGCGGATACATCGCCGCCCGGCCCGACTGGATCGAGAAGCTCACCGACATCCGGATCGCCACGGGCTTTGCCAGCAACCGCCTCTCGGAGGAACTCGTCCTCGCGGTTCTCGGCAGCGGCGGCTACCGCAAGCACATGGAGGCGCTCCGCGCCCGCCTCGCCGGGGCCATGGCGGGCACGATCCTGCGGCTGCGGGCGCTCGGCATCGAGCCCTGGATCGAGCCGGGGGCCGGCATGTTCGCCTGGTGCCGTCTGCCCGGCGGCCTCGACGCCGCCGCCGTGGCCCGCCACGCCCTCGCCCACGGCATCGTCCTCGCCCCCGGCAACGTCTTCAGCCCCTCGCAATCGGCCGCCGGCTTCCTGCGCTTCAACGTGGCGCAGTGCGGGGATGAGCGGGTGTTTGGGGTGCTTGAGGAAGCGATGAGAGGGCTGGTGCCGAGGCAGGCGTGATCATGGATTGCGCGAGGGGCCGGATCCTGAGGGAAGGGGACTGTATCCACGGCTCTTGTTTGGCGCCAAGGCATGCTCCACCCTCGCCGTCATGGCCGGGCTTGACCCGGCCATCCACGCCTGGAGACACGCAGCGTCGCGAAGGCGTCGGTCATACGCGGCTGGTCCCGGACCAAGCCTGGGGAGAGCATGAGGATTGGGGGCGAGACAGTGAAGCGCCTACTGGTTCAGCGTCTCGTAGAGGTCGTCCCAGTTCGGATTCATGCCGTGGATCAGGCGCACCTTCCAGGCACGCGGCCAGTGCTTCATCGAGGTCTCGCGTTGGATCGCGAGGCGGATGTCGTCGTGCCATTCGTAGTAGACGAGGCGCTTGAGACCGTATCGCTTTGTAAAGCCGTCGATCAGCCCTTCGCGATGCTCCCAGATCCGGCGGGAAAGATCGCTCGTCACGCCGACATAAAGCGTGCCGTTGCGCCGATTGCTCATGATGTAGACCCAGCCGCCTTTTTGCATCCGTCAAGGATACGCCGTCACCCACGACACTCCACCGTCATCCCCAGGCTTGTCCCGGGGATCCACGCCTTTCCTCGGCGGGGTGAAGACGTGGATGGCCGGGACAAGCCCGGCCATGACGATCACGAGCGGAGCTGCCCCATCAGCTTTGTTCCCAATTTGTTCTTGACAGTTCACACAAGCTAAGCTATAACGTGTGCAGTTCTGTTCCCCGAGGGGCGCGCTCGCGAGGCGTCGTAAGTAGCGGGAGCAGAACACGGTCTTGCAGGGGACCTCGCAACCCCGTGGCAAGAGGCCCAGGCTGTGCGCCGGGCCTGCCCGCAGCCCCAGGCCGGATTCACAGCCGTGAGACCCGCCTGAGCTGACGATCGGTGGGTTCGCGTCGCCTGTCCGCCTAAAAGAACCGTGCGCGAGGGCCGCTCCG
>DATHAU010000461.1:0-2854 GCA_035296545.1 Microvirga sp. | reverse complement strand
GGTCGGCGACGGGCTGAGACCCGGGCTGAAGCGCGACGTCGGCACGATGCTGCCGGTGCTGTCCAGGGACGCATAGCCGAGGGCGGATTCGGGCGGGGATGAGGGCTTGAGGCCGAAGAGCTTCTCGATGAAGGATCGGCTGTCCGCCGCGCCCGCCACGGCGGTGCTCCGGGTCGCGGGGGGCGCTGCGGCCGTCCGCGAAGCCTCGGGCGGCCGGGAGGCGCGCAGCTCGGCGGGGCGCGGCGCCGGCAGGGGCGCCGACTGAAGGGGTCCGGCCGTGCCGGCGACGGAGGAGGGTTGAGGCGGCGCCGTCAACTCCGCGGTCTCCTGCGGCGCAGGCGGTTCGACGCTCGCCTCGCGGTGCGTGGCGGGCGGGCCGAATGCCGACGGGAGCGGGGCGTTGCGGGCCAAGCCGAGTGCCTCGGGCTTCAAGGCGGGCGTGGGGTCGACGAGCCTTCCGTCAACGGGTGCGACCGACGCCACCGCGACGGGACTGGGCACTGGCGTGCCGGCGGCAATGCTGACCACGGACGGGGCGGGCGGCGCATCGCCTGTCCCTTCGAGATCCGCGAAGAAGGCGACGGGGCTCAGGGAGGCCGCCACGAGAGCCGCCGTGAGCAAGAGATGGCTCCGGTTCCTGCGCGGGGCGCGACGGCGGGACGGAAAGGCATTGTGCAACATGGCGAACTCGACGCAACAACACGGATCGCGCACGACGCCTGAACCCATACCGGATGACGGGAGAGAACACCCGAGGGGACGAGGCCGCGATACGCGAAAACGACAATTTCACTGTGCGGCCATTCAACGACGGTTTGGTTAACTTCCGGATAATCGGCCGCGTTTTTCCCGCTTTGATCCTCGCTCCCGCGCCGGCGCACGCCTGTCCCGATGACGTTAGGTCACTAACGCAGGAGTTCACGTGTCCTTCACGGCTGCTACGATACAAGGTTGCGAGTCGGCACGTCCCGGTGGTAAAACTCGGTGCTGGACAGCAGCGGCCGATACGGCTCGCTCTCCAAATGCCCCAGGGAGATCATCTCGTGACGAACACATTGAGCGACGCCACCATCCACCTCGTGAAAGCTACGGTTCCGGCTCTCCAGGAGCATGGGCTGGCGATCACGAAGCGCATGTATGATCGCCTGTTCCGGGACGATGCGATCCGGGACCTGTTCAACCAGTCGCACCATGGCCAGACGGGTTCCCAGCCCAAGGCGCTCGCAGCCGCCGTCCTCGCTTATGCGCAGAACATCGACAATCTCGGCGCCCTTGCTCCCGCGGTGGAGCGGATCGCCCAGAAGCATGTGGCCCTGAACATCCTGCCCGAGCACTACACCGCCGTGGCCGAGGCGCTTCTGGGCGCCATCAAGGACGTGCTCGGCGATGCGGCCACGGACGAGATCCTGGCCGCCTGGGGCGACGCCTACTGGTTCCTGGCGCAGGTGCTCATCGGACGCGAGACGGCGATCTACACCAGCCTGGCGGGCGCGCCGGGCGGATGGAACGGCTGGCGCAACTTCCGGATCGAGAACAAGAACCGGGAGAGCGAGATCATCACCTCGTTCGTGTTGCGGCCCGTGGACGGAGGTCCCGTCCTGCGCCACGAGCCGGGCCAGTATCTCACATTCTGGATCGAGGTGCCGGGCCAGCATCCCCTGAAGCGGAACTACAGCATCTCCAGCGCTCCCAACGGCGAGACCTATCGCATCTCCGTGAAGCGCGAGCCGCAGGGCATCGCATCGAACTGGCTGCATGACAGGGCCGAGGTGGGGCAGGTGCTGAAGGTGGCGCCGCCCGCCGGGGAGTTCTTCCTGAAGGGGCAGGCCGCGCGCCCGGTGGTGCTCCTCAGCGGCGGCGTCGGACTGACCCCGATGATGAGCATGCTGGAAACCATCGCGGCTCAGCACCCCGATGCGACCGTGCATTATGTGCACGGCACCCTGAACGGCTCGACCCATGCCATGGGAGACCGCGTTCGCTCCATGGCGGGCGCCCGCTCCAACATCCGGGCCACCACCTTCTACATCGAGCCGCGACCCGAGGATCGGCCCGGGAAGGACTACGACCACGAGGGGATGATCACAGTGGAATGGCTGCAGGCCCATACGCCTCTGGCCGAGGCCGATTATTACCTGTGCGGACCGCGTCCGTTCCTGAGGGCCTTCGTGGGCGGACTTGCCCTGGCGGGCGTCCCGTCGGACCGCATCCACTACGAGTTCTTCGGTCCGGCCGACGAGATCCTGGCGGCGGCCTAGCGGGGACCGGCCATCGATCGAACCGTCAGGCAACCGGGTGCGGATGCGCCCTTTGCACGGCGAGCGGGCGCTTACGCGCGCTCCTCCCAGAGCCTGGCGAGTTCGACGATGGTCCTCACCGCCTTTTCCATGTCCTGGCTGCTGACGAATTCCAGCGGGGAATGGAAGGCGTGGCCGCCCGCGAAGATGTTGGCGCAGGGCAGCCCCATGAAGGACAGGCGCGAACCGTCCGTGCCGCCGCGGATTCTGCCGCGCACGGGGGTCATGCCGGCCCGGCTGATCGCCTCCACCGCGTAATCGACGATCTCCGGGTGCCGGTCGAGCACGACCTTCATGTTGCGGTACTGCTCCCTGACCGTGAAGGTGTAGGTCGAGCCCGGATAGCCCTCCATCACCTCCCGGGCGATCCCCTCCAGCAGCGCCTCCTTGGTCTTGAGGCCCTCCTCCGTGAAGTCGCGGATGATGAGGCTCAGGGTTGCCTTCTCCATCTTTCCGGACACCCCAACCGGATGGATGAAGCCCTGCCGGTCCCGAGTCGTTGCGGGTGCCATGTCCTTCGGCAGACGGTCGATGATGCCGCCAGCGATCCTGATGGC
>DATHAU010000460.1:0-3216 GCA_035296545.1 Microvirga sp. | reverse complement strand
TACGGGAGTGCCAAGTGATCCATAGAACTGTGTTCCATTTTCTACGCGCTCGCGCCTGACGAAGCGGCAGCTTGCCACAACGAAAAAAGTACTTCTTCGGGATTAACTCAAAGGAAGGTAAAGTTCAATCATCAATACCGGCGCGCCCTTAACGGTCCACGCTCGGCTCACACCCCGTCGCACCTTGCCGCCATGACTTCGAAGACGATGGCATGCCGCTGCGCCAGCGTCTCGATGTCATGGGAATAGCCGCCGCCGATCACGGCGACCAAGGGGATGCCGCGGCTCTGCGCCTGCTCCACCACATAGCGGTCCCGCCGGCGCAACCCCTCATCCGAAAGGGCCAGCCTCCCGAGCCTGTCGTCGCGGTGCGGATCCACGCCCGCATTAAAGAACACAAGGTCCGGCTCCAGGGCGTCCAGGAGGCGCGGCAGGTGGGCGGCCAGCTCATCCAGATAGGCGTCGTCCTCCATTCCATCGGGCAAGCCGATATCGAGGTTGCTCGGGATCTTGCGGACGGGGTAGTTCTTCTCCGCATGCATGGAGAAGGTGAAGAGATCCGGCTCGTCGCGCAGGCAATCGGCGGTGCCGTCCCCCTGATGCACGTCGAGATCCACCACCAGCCCATGGTGGATCGCTCCCTCGTGCTTCAGGGCCTTGGCCGCGATGGCGACATCGTTGAAGACGCAGAAGCCCGCCCCGGTCTCCCGTTGCCCGTGGTGGCTGCCGCCCGCGGTGCTGGCGGCGAGGCCGTGCTCCAGGGCAAGCCTTGAGGCCAGGAGCGTTCCTGCGGCGGAGGCGCGGGCGCGGCGCGCCACGCCCTCGTCCACGGGCAGGCCGATCCGGCGCTCGATCTCGCGCGGGACCGCGCAGGCGAAGACCTGGTCCACGTAACGCCGGTCATGGGTCAGGGCGATCAGCTCGGCGGACGCCTCGCCCGGGGTCACGAAGCCGTTGGGCGCAAGGCCCCGCTCCGCCAGCACCCCTGCAAGACGCCCGTACTTCCTCATGGGGAAGCGATGTCCCTCCGGCAGCGCGGCCTCATAGGCGGGATGGGAGACGATGGGGAGCGGCATGACGCACGAAAGTAATGCGCCGCCCAAGGGGAGCAATGGGCGGCGGCATCACGGTCCGGTCACTTGCCCGCTCGGCTGCCGGGTGGAACCATGCGGGAGCATCCTCCCTGGAACCGAAACAAGAGGAACGACCGGACGATGAAGACGGCAAGACCCACGCGGCACCGGCGCGACGAGTACCGGCGCCTGCTCACCATGACGACGCGCCTGCGGGACAACGACGCCTATGGGCACATGAACAACGCCGTCTACGGCGAGTATTTCGACACGGCGGTCAATCAGCCGCTGATCGAGGCGGGGGTGCTGAACTTGGAAAGGAGCGAGATCGTCGGCCTCGTGGTGCAGAGCCATGCCCATTATTTCGAACCCGTCACCTGCCCGGGCGCGGTGACGGTGGGCATGCGCGTCGCCCATATGGGACGGTCGAGCGTATCCTATGAGTTCGCGATGTTTCTCCCCGGCCGCGAGGAGGCCGCCGCTCAGGGAGGATACACCCACGTTCATGTGGACAGGCGGACGCGCCGCCCGGTGGATCTGCCGGAGCCGCTTCGCCGCGTGTTGACGGAGATCGGTCCTGCCTCCACCATCGGGCCCTAGAACGACAGGGCGGACAGGTTCGATGCGCATCAAGGCGGCACTCTTGCGGGAGGCGGGCTTGCCCGCTCCCTACGCGCAGTCGAAGCCCCTCGAAATCGCCGAGGTGGAACTCGCGGCTCCCGGTTACGGCGAGGTGCTGGTCAGGATCAGGGCGGCCGGCCTCTGTCACTCGGACCTTTCAGTGATCAACGGGGATCGTCCCCGCCCGACCCCCATGGTGCTGGGCCATGAGGCCTCGGGCGTCGTCGAGGCCGTCGGGGGCGGCGTGACCGACCTTGTCCCCGGCGATCACGTGGTTCTGGTCTTCGTGCCGAGCTGCGGCGGCTGCATCCCCTGCGCCACGGGCCGCCCGGCCCTGTGCGAGCCTGCGGCAAGGGCCAACGGCGCGGGCACGCTGCTGCGGGGGGACAGGCGGCTCTCCATCGCCTGCGAGCCGGTGCACCACCATATCGGCGTGTCGGCCTTTGCCGAATACGCGATCGTCTCGCAGGAATCCTGCGTGAAGCTGAACGCTCCCCTGCCCTTCGCGTACAGCGCCCTTTTCGGCTGCGCCGTGCTCACGGGGGTGGGCGCGGTGGTCAATACGGCGAGGGTGCCGCCCGGCTCGTCCGTGGCCGTGGTCGGATTGGGCGGCGTCGGCCTCTGCTCCATCCTCGGAGCCGTGGCCTCCGGGGCGCGGCAGATCATTGCCGTCGACCTGTCGGACGAGAAGCTCGAGACGGCGCGGCAGCTTGGCGCCACCCATACGGTCAGCGCCCGAAGCCCCACGGCCGCCCAGGAAATCAAGGACCTCTCCCGGGGCGGCGTCGACTTCTTCTTCGAGATGGCGGGCGCGGTTCCGGCCCTCGAACTCGCCTATGCGGCCACCGCCCGCGGCGGCACCACGGTCACCGCCGGACTGCCCCATCCCGACCGCAAGCTGTCGATCCAGGCCGTGAGCCTGGTGGCGGAGGAGCGGACCCTCAAGGGCTCCTATATCGGCACCTGCGTTCCCAAGCGGGACCTGCCCAATTTCGTCGCCATGTTCCTGGGCGGCCGGCTGCCCGTGGACCGGCTGCTCACCCACACCCTGCCCCTGGAGGACATCAATCTCGGCTTCGACCGCCTCCATGACGGCTCCGCGATCCGCCAGGTGGTCCTGTTCGACTGACGGCCCCTAGTAAGGGGTGCCCTCCTGCCGCTGGCGGCGCAGGGCCTGGGCATACCAGACGAGCTCGGAAATGAAGCGCCCGGCCGACTTGTCGAGCCAGGGCTGCTGCGGACGGCCCTCCTCATCCAATATCTTGCCGATCTCCGGAATGGCCAGGTAGGACGGAATGCTGGACATCCCGAGCTCCCCCAGCATGGCGCGCAGCTGCACGGCCGCCCTCACGCCGCCGTAGCGCCCGGCCGAATAGCAGACGATGGCCGAGGGCCGCCAGAAATACTCCTCCAGGAAGTAGTCGAGGGTGTTCGACAGGGCGGGCGGGATGCTCTGGTTGTATTCGGCCGAGACGATCACGAACCCGTCGGCCCTGCGATAGAGCTCCGCCAGGCGCTCCAG
>DATHAU010000459.1:0-3621 GCA_035296545.1 Microvirga sp. | reverse complement strand
ATGCCAAGTTAAGGATTTGCCGGCTCGGAGAAAATAACTTTCTCATCCGCGATCATAGCTTAATTTTATTACCAATAATAAGAGTTTCGGAGCTTCCGTGGCATCAAAGACGCTATTGACTACTTGGGATCAGGACCAAGGCGGTTCCCATCCTCATGGGCATCGGAATGTCCGGATCGTCATCACGGAGATCGGCAACGATCTGCGATTCGACGTCACCATCATCGATCCCCAAAGCAACGACGATCTCCGCGCCTTGTTCTTCAACGTGAAGGGCGATGCCGTCAGCGGGCTCGCCCTCAAGGAGTCCTGGATCGGGGGTGTTCGCCAGGCGAGCAACTTCGCCAGCAGGGTCGACGCGAACGACGTCGACTACGTGGTCGACAAGAACGAGAAGCTGAGCGGAAACTACGACAACCACAAGATCAAGAACCCGACATTCGACGTCGGCGTGGAGTTCCCCGGCGGCAACAGCAACATCACCGCCGCATCCTTCACGCTGACCGGGGGCAATCGGAAGCTCGCCCTCGACCTCGTCGGCGAGGAACTCTTTGGCATCCGGGCCCACGGTCAGAAGCTGATCGTCTCGGGCGCCGCCGACGGCGTGAACGCCAGACCCGACGCACCGCCCGTCAGGGATGTGGTCACGAACGAGGACGCCCCCCTGTCGTCCATCGCCATTGGCGCCGCGGACCAGGACGGCGACCCCCTCGGCTATGCCGTGAAGGACGGCGCCGGCCCCCAGAACGGAACCGTGTCCTTCGACCAGGCCAACGGCACCTTCAGCTACGTGCCGAATGCCGATGCCTCCGGCTCCGACAGCTTCACGATCGTGGTGTCGGACGGGCGCGGAGGCGTCTCCGAGCAGGAGGTGAGGGTCACCATCAACCCGGTCAACGATGCTCCGCAGGGAGCCGACAGGATGGTGGCGCTGCCTCAGGGAGGGGCCTATAGGTTCTCCATCTCCGACTTCGGGTTCTCCGACTCCCATGATTCCCCCTCCCACGCCTTCAAGGCCCTTGTCGTCACGGGCCTGCCGACAGCCGGCGCGCTGACGTTCGACGGAGAAGCCGTCGCCGCGGGCCAGTCGATCGATGCGGCCTCCCTCGGCAAGCTGGTCTTCACCCCGGCAGCCGGAGCCTCCGGCGGGGATGACGCCACGTTCACGTTCAAGGTGCAGGACGCCGGCGGGACGGAGCGCGGCGGCCAGGACACGTCGCAGGAGCACACCTTCGCGTTCACCGTTGCGCCGGTGCAGGGCGTCTCTCATGACGACCTGATCGAGGCGGGGGACGGCAACGACACCATCCATGGCGGCCTCGGCAACGACGAGATGCAGGGCGAGGGCGGGGATGACCTCATCGTCGGCGGCAGGGACGGCGGCCGCCTCGTCCGGTCCGACGACGGCACGCTGCAGGGCGTCGTGATCGGCGACAACCTCTACGGCAACGACGGCCGCGACACCTATCACTTCAGGCGGGGCGACGGGGTCGACATGGTCTGGGACTTCAGGCCGGGCGAGGACGCAATCAGGCTGACGGGCTACAAGGCGCAGGGCGCCACGATCCTGGACGACCCGCAGACGGGCTACCGCCTGGCGGACGTCAAGGTCATGTTCGTGCGCCACGTGGTGGAGGCGAACGACCGGCTCAACGCGGGAACGTACAACAAGATCGCCGTCCTCCTCGGCAGCGGCGATGCGATCCTCTTCAACGACTTCCCGGTCCCGAGCGACGACGACGTGGCCCTCGTGCTGGCCGACGGCGCCCTGTCGTCGGGGGAACTCCTGAGGATGGCGCAGGCCAGCGCCGTCGTCGACGGGTCGGCGGGAACGAGCGGGATCGACCTGTTCGGGCCCCCCTCCGGGTCGAGCGGAGTATCCGTGCCGCTCACCCTCGCCGGGACCAACGACGGGGACACGTTGATCGGCGCCGCAGGCGATGACCGCGTCTATGGCAACGAAGGGACCAACACCCTTAACGGCAAAGGGGGGCACGATCGGCTCTACGGCGGGAATGCACGCGACGTCCTGCTGGGCGAGGATGGCGACGATATCGGCTACGGCAATGGCGGCAGCGATCTGATCATCGGCGGCTCGGGGTCGGACAGGCTCTACGGCGCCGGCGGCGATGACCTCATCTTCGGCGATGACGGCGAGGGGATCGATCTGCCGAGCCCGTGGCTGGCGCCGTCGGGACGCGGCATCTCCGCGAAGGTCGAGATCGTGAGCAGCTGGTGGGGCGGCTTCGAGGGCCGGATCACGGTCGCCGCAAACGAAAGCGTCGATCAGTGGAAGCTCGCCCTGCGCAGCCACTTCAAGATCGACCATGTCTGGGGTGCCGACAAGGCCGGAGAGGCCGGCAGCAACGGCAGCCTGCTCTACGACCTGGACAACACGACCTGGAACGGGGGCCTGGCCAACGGGCAGACCACCAGTATCGGGTTTACCGCCCGGACCGGCATTGCGGGCGCCCTGGACCCTGCGGATCTTCTGCGCGCCCTGTCGGTGGCCACCGAAGGCGCGCCTGCGGATCTGCCGCCGCTGCCTTCATCGGGGCCGGTCAAGACCGGGATCGAGGTGGTCAACAGCTGGTCGGGCGGCTTCGAGGGGAGGATTACCCTCAAGGCCGATGCGAGGCTCACCCATTGGGAAGTTCTCCTGAAGACCAAGTTCAAGATCGACAATCTCTGGGGCGCCGAGAAGGCCGCCGAAATGGCCGAGAACGGAGCCACCGTCTACAGCCTCGACAACACCAAATGGAACGGTGTTCTGCGCGAGGGCGAGACCGTCACCATCGGCTTCACCGCCCGCACGGGAACGTCCGCCACGCTGACACGCGAGCAGATCCTGGACCCGGCCAACCTGTCCCTGGCGAACGACGACGGCAGCGTCAACAGCTCGGCGAACGGCGTCGGCCGCAGGCTCATGGGCGGCGCCGGCAACGACACGCTCTTCAGCGGCGAGAGCAGGGATGTTCTGTCGGGCCTCCAGGGCAGGGACGCCTTCGTTTTCAGCAGCAAGCTGAACGCGAAGACCAACGTGGACAAGATCACGGACTTCAACGTGAAGGACGACACGATCAACCTGGAGAACGCGATCTTCGAGAAGGTCGGAAAGACCGGCGCGCTCAAGAACGATATGTTCCGGATCGGCGACAAGGCGCACGACGCCTCCGACCGGATCATCTACGACAAGAAGAACGGCGTGCTGTCTTACGACGCCGACGGCTCGGGCAGTGGGGCGGCCGTGCAGTTCGCAACGCTCAAGACCAACCTGAAATTGACCTGCAAGGACTTCTTCATCGTCTGAGGAAGCCCAAGCTCCTGGGGCATTTCCCGTCCAAAGCGGCTCCGGTTCGCACCGGAGAGGGCGCACGACAAAGACCAAGACTGGTGCCACGGAAACGGAAAAGAAATCTAAGCACGGTCTCCGGAACTGATCGGGAGCGCTTGCTCACCCGGATCCATATCTTTGCTGGCGCGAGGGATGCCGTGCTCCTGGCATGCCGCCTCATGGGCGCTGCAGGTCGAGGCGACGGAGTGCGCAGGGGGCTTCTCGAATGGATTAACTCTCCCTAGAGTGTCGAGGCCCAAGCAGCCGGTCTCAATCGAGGGCTCAGT
>DATHAU010000458.1:0-2528 GCA_035296545.1 Microvirga sp. | reverse complement strand
CACCCAGAACAGCGAACCGCCGTCGAGCAGCTCCTCCAGGCGCTTGGGCACCATGCGCGTGGTGTGCGTCTGCTCGTAGTCGCGTCCGAGCCGCCGGTGATGCGCGCGGTTCTCCTCGATCCATTCCTCGAGATCGGCAATGGAATCGCATCCGACGCAGAGCTTGATGAGATGAAGAGGCATATCCGTTTTCAATCATGCGCCCGTTCAGGCATGCACCTTTTGACCACGCGGCTGCCGGACAAAACATCCGGCGATGCGCCGCAGCCTATTCCTCCGTCTTCAACCCGATGAGCCGCGCGCCCTCCGCCACCTGCGCGCCCGGTTCGGCGGCGATCTCCGCCACCTCGCCGTCGGCTGGCGCCAGGAGCACATGCTCCATCTTCATGGCCTCGACGATGGCGAGCCGCTGCCCCTTCTCGACCCTGTCGCCCGCTTTCACGAACACGGCGATGAGCTTGCCGTGCATCGGGGCCTTCACCGAGCCGCCCTGATCCATGTGTTCGAGATCGACGTCGAAGGGATCGTAAGGCTGCACCAGGGTTTGACGCCCGTTGCGGAAGACATAAACCCCGTGGGGGACCTCAACGTCGTGATCGATTCGATCGTCGCTCCATGGGTCTCTTTCCCCGACAGTGACGGTGCTGACGCCTGAAGCGCCGGGGCGGAACACCTCGCGAGCGTCGACGCGTTCGCCGTCCACCCGGAGCGGAACACCGACCTGGCGAGCTCCAAGCATTTGATAACCGTCAGGCACCGACCAGGGCGACATGAGTTCGCCGCTTCGCCGCTGCGCCGATCCTCGCAGCCGGTCGATCTCTCGCCCCACCAGTGTGCATGCGCCAAAGGAGGCGGCGACGTCATCCCGCGGCTGCGGCACCGCGCCGAGATTGGCGAGGTCGCGATCGATGAACCCGGTATCGAACCGCCCTGCCCTGAACCCTTCCGCCTCGCAGAGCTTCTTCAGGAACGCCACATTGGTTTTCGGCCCCGCGACGATCGTTTCCCCGAGCGCGTTTGCCAGTCTCGTCAGAGCCTCGTCGCGCGTCGCGCCGTGCGCGATGACCTTGGCGATCATCGGATCGTAGTAGGGCGTCACCTCGTCACGCGCCTGCACGCCCGTGTCGATGCGAATCCCCTCGCCTTCAGGAAACTTCAAGGCCCACAGCTTTCCGGTCGAGGGCAGGAATTCCTTTTCGGGATCTTCCGCATAGAGGCGCGCTTCGACCGCGTGGCCGTCGATGGCGAGATCGTCCTGCGTGAACGGCAGCGTCTCGCCGGATGCCGCGCGGAACTGCAACTCCACGAGATCGAGCCCGGTGATCGCCTCCGTCACCGGATGCTCCACCTGGAGGCGCGTGTTCATTTCCATGAAGTAGAAGCGGTCGGCGCGAAGTCCCTCGCGCCCGTCGGCGATGAACTCCACCGTGCCCGCGCCCACATAGCCCACCGCGCGGGCGGCCTCGACGGCGGCCTGACCCATGGCCTGGCGCATCTCCGGCGTCATGCCGGGCGCGGGCGCTTCCTCGATCACCTTCTGGTGGCGGCGCTGGAGCGAGCAGTCGCGCTCGAACAGATGCACCACGTTGCCATGGCTGTCGCCGAAGACCTGGATCTCGATGTGCCGCGGCGAGAGCACGTATTTCTCCACCAGCACCCGCGGGTCGCCGAAGGCGTTTTGCGCCTCGCGCTGGGCGCTCGCCAGGGCCGCGTCGAAATCGGCCGCCTTCTCCACCCGCCTCATGCCCTTGCCGCCGCCGCCCGCCACGGCCTTGATGAGAACCGGATAGCCGATCTCGTAGGCCTTCTGGCGCAGGAAGTCGGGATCCTGCTTGGAGCCGTGATAGCCCGGCACCACGGGAACCCCGGCCTGCTGCACCAGGGCCTTGGCCGCATCCTTCAGGCCCATGGCCTTGATGGCGGACGCCGGCGGACCCACGAAGACGATGCCGTTCGCCGCGCAGGCCTCGGCGAATTCCGCCCGCTCGGAGAGAAAGCCGTAGCCCGGATGGATGGACGCGGCCCCGGTCCGCCTGGCCACGTCGATGATCCTGTCGACCTGAAGATAGCTCTCCGAGGCGGCGGCCGGACCGATGAGATGGGCCTCGTCAGCCATCCCCACGAAGAGCGCGTGCGCATCGGCTTCCGAATGGACGGCGATGGTGCGCATCCCCAGCCGCCTGGCGGTCTTGATGATGCGGCAGGCGATCTCGCCGCGATTGGCGATCAGGACACTGTCGAGCATTTCCATCCCTTGTCCGAGTTCGGGGCCAGCTCGCCCAGCTAGAGCAAAACCGAAGCGACTTGTCACCTGTGAAGGCCTGTCCGTCATGGTCGAGGCTGAAACAGGCCAGCGCCTTCGGGCCGGGGCCTTGCGGCTCCAGCCTGAAGGGTTGATCGAGGGGTGGCGCGAGAGGCGGTCCGGCTCGATGCGTGTTGATGATGAAGAGCCGGAAGGGCCCTCGCGCACGGTTCTTTTAGGCAGGCAGGCGACGCGAACCCACCGATCGTCAGCTCAGGCGGGTCTC
>DATHAU010000457.1:0-18827 GCA_035296545.1 Microvirga sp. | reverse complement strand
CTCCCAGACCGTGCTGCGCGGCGGCAGGTCCTTCGGGAGGGCTTTCCACTGGCAGCCTGTCCAGAGCACGTAAAAGATGGCGTTCAACACCTCACGAACATTCACGGTCCGAGGTCGTCCACCGCGCTTGGCAGGACGGATCAGCGGTTCAACCAACGCCCACTCACCATCTGTCAGGTCGCTGTCGTAGCGCAGCCCGCGCCGATCCGCTGCTCTACGATGCTCTGGCTTCCACATGCGGCACCTCCATCCAAATCAGGTAGCCAGCAGGGAATCACAACCGACTCGAAAGACTCAACTTCTTTCCGGATCGGCTCTTAGGCCTCACAAGTCTTCACGCCGCCTCACACCATCTCACTGCAGTTCATTTCGAGACAGGTGTAACACTCATGTCACCGATGAGATTGCCTACAGCACCTGAACAACATCATACCAGTTCGATTGCAGGCTCCCAGCTTTTGTCTGCCCGCACCGGAAAGGACACAGCGATGACCCAGACAGATAGTATCTCCAGCCCAACAGCGTCGCGCCGAATGATCTTAACGAGCGCGGCCGGAGTGGCCGCATCGTCGGCCTTCGGCATCCCCTTGCTGTCCGGAGCGGACGCAGCTCAGGCAGCTCAGACTTCCTCAAAGCCACAGAAGGATCAGATGATGGGCACGATCACAACTAAGGACGGGACACAGATCTATTACAAAGACTGGGGCAAGGGCCAACCGATTGTCTTCAGTCATGGCTGGCCCCTCACTGCAGATGCATGGGAAGATCAGATGTACTTCCTAGCTAGTCAGGGCTACCGCGTGATCGGCCATGACCGGCGTGGCCACGGTCGGTCGACCCAGACGTGGGGCGGCAATGATCTCGATACCTATGCCGACGATCTCGCCGAACTCGTCAGTCAGCTCGACCTACGGGATGCCATCCACATTGGTCATTCTACGGGGGGCGGCGAGGTCACCCGCTACATTGGCAGGCACGGCACGGCGCGCGTCTCCAAGGCGGTGCTGGTCAGCGCGATTCCGCCATTCATGCTCAAGACGGCGAGCAATCCCACGGGCCAGCCGAGGGAGAATTTCGACAAGCTTCGGTCCGCCGTCCTCGCTGATAAGACCCAGTTCTGGAAGGACCTGAGTATTCCGTTCTACGGGTACAATCGCCCGGGCGCGAAAGTGTCGGAAGGTGTACGCGAGCAGTTTGTGTACCAATGCATGATGGCCGGCTTTCCGGCTTCGTACTTGGGGATCGCAGCATGGTCTGAGACCGACATGACCGAGGACCTCAAGAAAATCACAGTCCCGACCCTCCTCGTTCACGGCAGCGACGATCAGGTTGTGCCCATCGCTAACTCAGCCGAGCGCTCATCCAAGATCATCCCCAAGGTGACGTTGAAGGTCTACGAGGGCGCACCACACGGCCTGCCCACCACGCACAAGGATCAGCTCAACCAAGACATAATCACCTTCATTAGAGACTAAACTGCGGTCTTCAGGGTCGCGAATTTGATCTCTGCTGATCAAGCTTGCCGCGTCGAGTTCATCCTCCACACTGCGGAGGACTGAGGAGGCTTTTATGACCAATACTCACGAGTTTCGTCTGTCACGCCGCGGCTTCTGCCTCTGCTGCCTCGGCGCCACCACCTTCGCAGCCTCAGGGGGATGGCTGACGCCAAACCAAGTCTTCGCGGAGTCCCGCAACATTGTCGATAGTATGCGGGCAGCAGCCGCAACGGAACCGATCAAGGTGCACAAGCTCCGTAACGACGTTAGCGTGCTCGAAGGATCTGGCGGCAACGTGGCGGTGCTCACCGGCCGGGATGGCAAAGTCCTGATCGACGCTGGCATCACGGCCTCACGCCCGCGCATCCTAGAGGCCTTGTCGGGTCTGAGCAAGGATCCGGTCCGGCAACTGATAAACACCCACTGGCATTTCGATCACGCGGATGGCAATGAATGGCTTCATAAGGAAGGCGCATCCATTCTCGCCCACGAGAACACTCGCAAACACCTTTCCGTGGCACAACGGGTGGAGGACTGGGACTTCACCTTCTCTCATTCCCCGGCAACGGCTCTGCCCTCAGAGGTGTTCGCCCACGATAAGACACTGACGGCGAACGGCACAACACTTTTGTTGAAGTATTATGGACCAGCCCACACTGACAGCGACATCTCAGTCACTTTCCAGGAGCCGAACATCCTGCACACCGGCGACACCTACTGGAACGGTATCTATCCATTCATCGACTATTCAACAGGCGGCAGCATCGAAGGGATTATCCGGGCCGCCGAGGCCAATCTGGTGGCTGTCACCAACGACACAATCGTGATTCCCGGGCATGGTCCACCGGTCAGCAACAAGATGGAACTGACGCAGTTTCGCGACATGCTCGTCACAATCCGCGACAAAGTTGCAGCGCTCAAGAAGCAGGGGCGAACACTCAACGAGACGGTCGCGGCTAAGCCCACTGCTGCCTACGACGGGAAGTGGGGCCAGTTCGCCGTCAGCCCCGGCCTGTTCACGAAGCTCGTCTACATGGGCGTCTGATCTGCTTGGCTTCAGCAAATCGCTTATCAGTGAACGAAGGAAATCGTCATGCACAGCACACTCAAAGGGATCCTTGCCATGGTCGCCAGCACTGTCGCCGCCGCTAGCGCCTCCGCGCAGACCGCTAGAGACATCCGCGGTCCGTCACCCCTGGTCGCTATCGAGAACGAGGCGCCACCCAGGCTGGTTGTCGATCCACCACTCCCAGAGCAGCTGGCTCTGGGCTGGGCGTTCATCCAGTACCGAGCCGAAAACTTGCGTATCGTGCCGGTCTTCGGCCCAGGTGCCCTCGATGCGTCGCCGCGGATTGGGCACATCCATGTCACGGTCGATGACGCGCCGTGGCACTGGGCCGACGCCAGTGGCGAAACCCTGGTCTTAGTTGGCTTGGCCGCAGGCCCGCATAAGGTCCTCATCGAGTTGGCCGATCCCACCCACAAGGTCCTCACAAGCCAAGTGGTCCGTTTCACGGTGCCCGATCCCAAATCTCGGGTTGGGCAATGACGACGGATCATCCGCGGGAGAGCTCTCACGGCAGAGCGTCCGACCCTGCCGCCGCTCACTGCCAAGAGCACTGTCCCAAAGGCCCAGAACTCCTGCTTGAAAGCCTTACCGCCGTGAAGATCGGCTGCCTCACCATTAAGGCATTCGAGGGCGTGTATGCCGGCACCCAGTCCTCCTACGTCCTGGGCCATCCGGAGCGGGAGACCGAGAATGAGACGAAGGCTATGTCGATGCTTGATCCCAGCGGCATCCGCTTCATCTTCAACCAGTATCTCGTCAACAACGGCGAGCGCTTGATCCTGATCGACACGGGCCCCACGGGAACGTCGGGCGGGCTGTGTCCATTATGGTGAAAGCCTTCGACTAGAACTGTCCTCAGCACATTACACCTCGCTCCAACCAAGACGACCTCATCGCAGCGCTGGCTCGATTCGGCAGAAGATGACCATGCTGGGAACCGAGAGTAGGCGCTTGCAGCATTTGTTGAACCCCATCGACTGAGGGGACTGGCTCATGACCGCAGAGAATGAAAAGTCATTGGCTACCGGAACGGACGTTCCAGCGTCATATTTTGGAATAGTACTGGGTATCGCCGGTCTCGGAAGTGCTTGGCGCGCCGCCCATCGGGTCTGGGGTCTTCCCGCAATATGGGGTGAACTGTTGATGCTCCTCGCAGTTGCGATCTGGGCCGCTTTCGTTCTTGGATACCTGGCCAAATGGATCTTCTCCCGAGATGCAGCCCTTGCAGAGACGGAACATCCGGTTCAATGCTGCTTCGTGGGTCTCATTGGCGTCTCAACCTCACTCATGGCCCTCAACACCGCGCCCTACTTCCCTATTTTAGCCGAGTTCCTGTTTATCTCAGGGGCTCTTTATACCTTGGCCTTTGGACTTTGGCGGACCGGATTATTGTGGCGTGGCGGGCGCGATCCCAACACCACCACCCCGGTCCTATACCTGCCATTGGTGGCGGGCGCCTTCGTTACAGCAACAGCCGCTGCCGCTCTGGGATATGCGGAGTGGGGCCAGCTCGCATTCGGTGCAGGACTTTTCGCGTGGTTGGCAATCGAGTCCGTCCTGCTGCACCGGCTCTACAACTTCGCCTCGTTGCCACCGGCGCTCCGTCCATTGTTGGGCATTCAACTCGCCCCGCCTGCCGTGGGCGCGGTCGCCTACCTCGGTGTCTCCGGGGCTTCACCTGATCTCGTGGCTCGTGCCTTAATTGGATATGGGCTGCTGCAGGCTCTCCTCCTGCTCCGCATGCTCCCATGGATTATGGAGCAGCCCTTCACGTTGTCGTATTGGGCCTTTACATTCGGCGCAACGGCTCTCGCCACGGCGGCCCTACGCATGATTGAACTAGGCGAAGCTGGCGCCGTTGCGCGGCTCGCTCCCTATCTGTTCATTGCGGGGAACCTCACAGTTGGAGTGATCGCACTTGGAACGTTGCGCCTGATTGGGCGGCATGTGGCTGCCTTGCGCTATGAGAATTCACGATCATCGCACGCGTCCTAGCATCGCGGTAGGAGCACGGCCGGTTCGCGGCGACTACGAAACCACTCCTCATCGACCAGTTCCAAGGAGACGATACATGTCAGATACAGGCGCAATTCGCGAGCATATGGAAGTGATTGGAGCCGACGGCGTTCACATTGGCACTGTCGATCGGGTGGACGGCAACCGCATCAAGTTGATAAAGGAGGACAGCGGTATGGGCTCCCACGCTGGCCACCACCACTACATTCCGATGCTTTTGGTCGCAGAGACGGAGGGCAACAAGGTACGACTGTCGGCAAATGCCGATGTGGCAGTCACCTTTGAGGAGGAAGCAGGTAGGAATTCATAGAACTCTGGCTCAGCGTTCGGTCGGTCTAGAACGCAAGCGAGATGCGTACTCGATCCATTCGGAGCCTGAAGGGGCTGCCTCCAACCCGATAGGGATGGGTACAACCGCGCGGCGACGAGATCGGAAGCGATCGATGTGATGAGACACGGAAGATTACGACCGGAGCACCGAGCCTCAAGAAAAAGGTTTGGCGGCAATAAGCGGCCTTGCACCTTAGCGTCAAGCTTTCTTCCCGCCAACTGGCCGTAGATGTGGCGAGGGTGAGCAACGGTGGCAGGCTTCTCGGGAGCAGGATCGCTCCTGGATTGCTCGAGCGGTCCCGTGGCAGAGCAGTTGTGATCTGGTCTCGGCGAGCAGGCAAAAATGCCTTGCGGCGCATAGTAGCCTCTTGAACACAGTTGCAACTCCACGACCCCGTTTGCGCCAAGCTCCTTCGTCTCGCAATATGCCTAATACCAAGTCCCTGAAGGGCTGACTCTTTCGTGATTTCTCGAGCTGGAATGGGTGTGATTCAGTTTGGTGAACCCGGGAGGTTCGCCATGGCAATCCCACTGCGATCTGACTTTGATGCGTCTCAGCTTCGTGCCGTGGCCCGCAAGACCAAGAACGCTCCCCAGGCGCGGCGGCTTCTGGCGCTGGCGGCAATCTATGAGGGCGCCTCGCGCACCGAGGCGGCGCGGATCGGCGGCGTGACGCTGCAGATCGTGCGCGACTGGGTGCTCAAGTTCAATGCTCAGGGACCGGACGGGCTCATCGACTGCAAGCCGCCCGGCCAGCCCTCAAGGCTCACGGATGCCCATCGATCAGCCCTCGCCGCCATGATCGAAAGCGGGCCCCTTCCAGCCGTGCATGGCCTCTCGGCTCTGGGGCTGCTGTGGGCCGTGGGAACCGTGCGCATTCAGAAGGTCTATCCGCCCGACGTGCGGATGGTCGCCTCCACCACCCGTGGAGGACCCCGCAAGACGTTGGTTCCGGATGCGGGAGCGGTCTCGGCCGCGGCCATGCTGGCCAAGGCATCATGGCGCGGGATTACGTGGCGGCGTGGCACCAAGCGGCCATTGCGGGCGAAGTTTGCCACCTTGCGTGTGCGAGTGGCAGATGGACCGGCGGTTCAACTGGGCGGACACGCCGCCCAGCATCTGCCCGGCACTGTCGTGTGGTTGGTGGGCGAGCACCGCTCGTCGGGTGAGCGCAAGTACTATCTCTCCGATCTGCCGTCCGACACGACGCTGAAGCAGTTGGCGTCTCTCATCAAGGCACGATGGGTATGCGAGCACGCGGACCAGCATCTCAAGGAAGAGCTTGGGCTCGATCACTTCGAGGGCCGCTCCTGGCACGGGCTGAACCGACATGCGATGCTGAAGCTCATCGCCCATCTGTTCCTGCAGCACCTGCGCCTGCAGGCCGCCAGCAGCCACTTCCTAACGCGGAGCGTGACGGTCTTGACGGACTAGCGATCAAAGCGTGCCAGTGAGTTTCCGTAGCGAGCGATACTGTCATTTCGCCTTCCATCCGACTCTAACGATTGGTACACCGGCTTGCAGCCGGGTTGGAGTGAGATGGTGTGAGGAGACGTTGGGACATGTCATGCTCGTTAAATGGGTAGCGACGGACGCAAGTCTGGTTCAGTCGACCTAGAGGAATGCCAGTTGCCATGTCATTCAACAAATTCCAGTGCTTTTCTCAAAGCAAGAGCTCACCAACTTTGGCACAATCTCCTGGTCCTCGATTGGGGATATCCCTCCCGCAAACTTGAGGCGCCTCTCCCGAGCGAGGCGCTTCTTTTTGCCCAGTATTTAAATTTTTGTAGATCCCACCCTTTCACGTGGATCGGGAGAAAGCGTGCGGACGATCGTTCATCTTGCAATCAGGCTTGGATATTGTTGGCGAATTCGAGACTACACGGGGCCGCGAACTCGACAACTTTTGATCTACACCTGGAATAGGCTCACTGACCGACTTTGGACCATCATGTCCATCAGCTCGCGTGGCCAGGCACACAGGGTCTGGTCACCAGGACTTGGTATTACTAAAGCCAATCAGACCCCTGTTCACTCGAAGCGGCCCACCTCGATCACGTATTCAACGATCTCCGTCCACTCCAGTAAATCTCCTCTAACGAAAGGGCTTGCCTGAAGGTAGGCTTCGGCAAGGGTGAAATCCTCAGCTTCAGCAAGGGCCATGACGCCTACTTTTCGCCCCTTAGGATCATGGAGATAACCGGCTGCACGTAAGTTTAGAGGCGTTGGTCCGAAGTGCTCATTCAGCTCTCGCTGGAGGGACGGCGAAGCGAGATCCGCTCCTGGTTTGAAAAAACCTATGATTGCTACCAGCATCGTCGCCTCCAAATACTAAAATCGGACGTTTGTTTCTACTGCATTGCTCAAGAGTTCGTAACCGCAGGTCAGCGAGTGAACACTTACGATGTGCAGTCATGTAAGTCCAACGGCCATATGCCAGCTAAGGGAGCTGAACTCGCGGACGTCTCTCATTACATTTGCACCAAGTAGGCAACGATGGATACTGCACCTTCCGCGGCAAGTGTCGCATGAAAACTCTAAACCTTTTTCGCGACCTCCCCGCTCCCGAAAAGCCCTGCGTTGCTGTGGGACCTTTATGCAAATGTAGTCAACAGAATGACGTGTCATAGAGCTGTTCTCAGCAATGTCGCTACTCGGTCACGGCCGAAGGGTTGCCGTCTCGCCAGGCAGATTGAAAGTTACCGGATCTGCATGGACTAAGTCCCATACCGAACAAAGAACGATAACCAAAAAAATGCGAAACCGTCTGGTTGATATCTTCGATCTCTCCTCACACTGTCTTCACGAAAGTCGTCCCAACAAAGATGCGCATATACCCTGCTGTTTCCACGGTTGCTTGAGCTACCATGAAGCTGCCAGAGTGACTGCGTGCCTATTTTCGGTGGGCTATCTTGTCACTGTAGTGGCAATCAGCTTCTCGACCGGCGCGAGATTTCCTGCCAGTCCGGGTGCGTGCAGCACGTTGGACTTCGGCTGGCGCCGAGCCCCAACCCAACTTGTGTGCGGCAGGTCGACCTTAGGACTGTTAGAACTAACACATTGGGTAGGTATCTTACCTTACCGAACTGTTGCATCTGTCCAGTCGGATGCTATCCTCTCGGCAACAGTGTGGGTCTCTGATGTGGTTCAAAAAGCCCTTATCGGGTATGTTGACGACGACCCCTTTGTCTTAGAAGCGGCGGGATTTTTGCTAATTGCCTTCGGCTATGACGTCGTCTTATTTTCATCGGCAGAGTCCGCGCTCTCTAATCGCGGGGAGTCCCAAATTGATTGTCTGGTGACTGACCTTCAGCTACCAGGTCTGTCGGGATTGCAGCTTTACGAACGGCTCCGGCTCGATGGCCGCCACGTTCCCACGATTGTTGTCACGGCATTCGCTGACGAGCGCGTCCGATGCCAAGCTCAACAAGCAGGGGTATCAGCCGTCTTGGAAAAACCTGTCGCAAACGATGCTTTGCTGCGCGCCATCGAGTCCGCATTGAGCAGCTCTCCGTCTCCTCCCAAATAGGTCCGTGGTCCAGTGGCCCCCCCTCAGACTGATGAAGCTCCGGAGAGAAGGTCGGGAGAGGTTCGCGACAGCAGTGATCGCAAGCCAAGACGCGGGAATGGGTTAGAAGCGTCGCCTGAGGCAAAAGCTCAGGTGGGCAGCTGCGGTTCTGAGCAAGGCACGGATAGCATCAGTGCGCGCCGTCGTAAGTTCTACCTGCGCTTTGAGCGCCCGGTCCTCAACTATGTTGGCGTGCGCAAGCACCCGCAGACATGGCTACGCTAGCGCAGCTACGGCGGCGCGTTGCGAGAGGTAACCGGTGGCGGTCCGGTCGCGTGCACGTGCCTCTCGACGCCATACAGCTGGTGTCTCCCCCGTGAACCGCTTGAAGGTAGTCGAGAAATGACTTTGGGCCTGGAAACCGCAGGCAAGAGCCACCTGAGCGAGTGGCTCGTCTGTTTGGAGCATCAAAGCCTTCGACCGTTCTACCCGTCTCAATAGAACGTATTCATGAGGTCGTACGCCGGTCGTAGCCCGGAACTGTGCTGCAAAGTGCATGCGGGACAAATCTGCAGCTGCGGCGAGGTCGGCCAAGGTGAGCGATTTCTCGATTCTGTTCTCAATGAACGATTGAACCCGCTTCAATCGCCACTTTGGAAGTTGCCCCGTTCGTGCTGCGATTCCGGATGAGCGAGCGGCTCGACAAGCGATGACGTTGCTAACGGCGAAGGCATAAGCTTCATCGCATTGTTCGGCCGCAGAAATCATTGATCGCGCGAGCTGCTCGACGAGGGGATCTCTTGGCAGTATTTCCACCGAGCGCCAGCTTTGGCTGCCTTCACGTGAGATGTTGAACGAACCATGCAGGGCAGCCATTTTCAGTCTGATTGAAACTAACTCGAACTTTCCAGAGAATTTTGCCGTACACGCGGCCCCGGAATTGCAAACCAGAATCGTACCACTCGAGAGATCACCATCGTACACGACGTAGGATCCTTCCCGGATGATGGTTTCAACGCTGGCAATCATCACGATCAACAAGATCGACTGAGGATCGACCTCCCATGCCGTCTGATGAAGCTTGCTTTTGAGGGCCGCAATTCGGCATACATCGACACTACTAGAGGAATGTTGACTGACTGTCAGAACACCGCAATTTTCCATGGTCATTTCCCGATGCTACGCTTTCCCTAGGCGACGCCAATGCATTATCAACAGAATTATCGGATGCGCATGTGAGAAGCAGCTAAAGCAAGTGAGATGACGTGAATGTCCGGTGATCCGCAAACCAGCATTGGACAATTTGGACAGAAGCACCTGTGATGGGTCCGAAGGGCGGCGGACTAAGGTGCGGTTTTCGGTGCAAAATTTTTATGAGTAGCCCGAAGAGGGCTGTTGGCTCGCGAGCCCACCCACACAACCTCAGCTTGGCAGATGGGGCTTGAGCGGCTACCCCTTACCGCAGGCTCTTTTCGGCAAACGACCAAGGCGATGCTCGTAGACCATAGGTTGAGCTTACTATTTCGAACCACGCGCTTCTAGCCGCGGGGCGGCCGATGCGATGTCATAACAGACCGACCATGGTAGATTGGTAGTCTGGGGCCTGGTCGATGCTGACTTGCCCGGCTGTGGATGGGTCTTCGCAGAGGCGTTCGGCGCGACTCGCAGAGCAGCAAGATCTGGCGTTTTAGGAAGCACGAGACCGTCGAGTGCGCCAAACTCCACCGCAGCCGCTACGTTCCGTACATCTGCACGTTCTTGGGCTATCTTGACAGGAATTCCCGTTCAGCGCGCCCTCGCAGTTCCCAAATGCCCGCTGCTAACTCTGGGTTTGACTAAAACGCGGCTACTTCCCCGGGCATCGGTTAACGGCGAAATCTCAATTCTGTGTCACCCGCATTAGTTGTCGCAAGTAAGTTGCGTGCATTTAGGTGTCGACTGCCCTAAAGGCAAATGCGCCAACCCGTCGTTCTGCGTATCCCACACCCGGATACGCCCACTGAAATCCATGCAGCTTCACCCGTTCGTGCGCCGCGCCGTCCAGGAACAGGTTCCGGGTGCGTACTCCCAATTCAGGATCCGTGTCGTAGCCGAAGTGCCACTCCGGATGTTCGAATGAGGCCATCTCATTGTTTGCAACATCGACAGCAATGAGCAAACCCTCCCCGCCAGTCATCTCAAACGACAGATGTCCAGGAGTGTGCCCCGGGGTCGATAAAACCAGCAGGCCCGAGACGATATCGTCCCCGCCTAGGAGCATCCTCGCGCGGTCTTTGATCTTTCCATCAGACGATTAGTAGTTATGACCTCCGCCGATATCGACGAGGATCGCTTCGCCCCGACCTCTGATGAGTGGAATATTCGCTTTTGGCCTAATCATACCGCCACGGGCATCCAGCCGTTTCAACGTCGTCGCGCGAACTTCGGTTGGCGCGTCGCGAAGCAAGACATCTTCGGCGATGGAAATGAAGCCGTCGCTTAGAATAGTTATTCAGCCGTCCCCTCTTCCAGGACGAGTTAAACATGTTTGCGACGGCAGAGGCCTGCTCCGCACCCGCGCTCGCCTGTCTCGCAGGAGTGCTGCCCCGACGGGAGCGCGTCGACAAGCCTCAATATATTATGTCCGCGCACTACTATGCTGTCTTCTGGATCGATCATTGAGAAGCACGCATATTCCAGTTCGGTCGCGAGGGCGTCGATACCCTCATCGTCCGACCGGAGCATCTAAGCCGCTAGGTTTGCTTTTAGGACAGTCCGGACCCAAGGTGGCTGAGCAGGATTCTTGCGCTCGCGTAACCGCCGCGCTCGTTGAGTCAGAAGCTATACTCATTGTCGGTTCCGTGGGGTCGAAAGCGGTCCTTTTCAACCTCATGGAAGGACAAGAGCCGACCCCCGCCAAGCGCTTGGTTGCTTTGGGACCGTCGGCCGCCCAAGCGAAAATGAGCTTATTGCGCCCGCCAGACCTGATCGCAGTATGGATCACCAGCAGAAGGTCGGTCGTCCGGCAGCTGTGATGGCCAGGCTTAACTACCTGGATTGCCGGCCGCGACGCGAACACTCCCTGTTCTATTTGAAGGCAACTTCCGATAAGGCCGCGCTCGGATGGCCCTCCAGTCATCGGCCCGCCACTATCATGCGGCTGTGAACATGTTGCTCACAGCCACGGTCCGGGAAACGGTGAGAAGACGGACCGCCCGCCGTCAGCGCGGCTGCGGGGCTCCAACTGGCTTCCGCCTAGGGAGATCGCCGTGCTCAATTGGAAATGTCGTGCAGATCAAAGCGACCTGGACCGATCCTTTCAGTAACCCTTCGAATGCTGCGGCGCGTGGCAGGATCACTCTGAACCCGCTAAAAGCAAAGCTAAGGTCTGTGCAGGATGAACGATCCGACGGACCTACATCTCCAAAGACGACGTCGGAAGGAACAGCCGGATGAGAAGGCTCGACAACAAAGTCGCCGTAGTGACCGGGGCAAGTACGGGTATTGGTCTGGCGACGTCCAGAAGATTCGCCGCCGAAGGTGCGAGGGTGTTCATGATGGGGCGTCGTCCGGCAGAACTCGAGGCGGCGGTGAAGTTAGCCGGTCATCGCGCCGAGGGCATCCCCGGTGACGTGTCCAAGTTGTCCGATCTTGATCGTCTCTATGACCGTGTTAGCAGCGCCGCGGGAGCCATTGACATCTTGTTTGCCAATGCCGGAGGCGGAGAATTCAGTCCTCTTGGCCAGATTACGGAAGAACACTACGAGAGAACATTTGCGACGAATGTTCGTGGCACGTTGTTTACCGTCCAGAAGGCGCTTCCACTGCTAAAAGATGGAGCGTCAGTCATATTGACAGGCTCGACGACCGGGACTACAGGAGTTCCGGCCTTTAGCGTGTACAGTGCGAGCAAGGCAGCCGTTCGAAACTTTGCCCGGGGATGGATCCTTGATCTCGCACCGCGTCGGATCCGTGTGAACGTGCTTGTCCCAGGCTCTACGGCAACGCCAGGCTGGAATGGTCTCACGTCCTCCATTGAGCAGCGCGAGGAGATGATGAGACAAACAGAAGCGATGACGCCGCTCGGTCGTCTCGGTGACCCCGCGGAAGCCGCTAGCGCAGTCTTGTTTCTCGCCAGCGATGAAAGTAGTTTCGTCACCGGCAGCGAGCTCTTCGTTGATGGTGGGTTCGCCCAAGTCTAAGCAAGATATTGGCCAACTGATCTAATACATACGACATATTACGTCTGGCGGACCCTAGCCACCATGTGAGCCGTTCAGCAATCCTTTGAACGTCTTGTCAGGAGATCAGTCGATCCGCCATCCTGACGAGATCTGCGAAAGATTTCGCCCCCATCTTTGACATAACGTGACTCCTGTGAAGTTTGATCGTCGCTTCGCTGACACCCAATCGGGCGGCGACTTGTTTGTTGCGAGCCCCGCCAACCACGGCCACCATCACCTCACGTTCACGTGTCGACAACCCTTCGAAGCGCATACGTAGAGCATCCATATTGCCCCTGCTCTCCCGGATGTTCTTGTCGCGTGCCAACGCAGCATGCACAGCATCAAGGAGATCTTGCTCCCGAACTGGTTTGGTCAGGAAATCAATTGCGCCGCCCTTCATGGCCTGAACGGACAGCGACACATCGGCATGCCCACTGATGAACACGATAGGCATTTCGCTCCTTACATTCCGGAGTTCGTGTTGAAATTCGATACCGCTTCTACCAGGTAGGCGAACGTCAAGTACGACGCAGGCGGTGGTTTCAGTTGCCCCTGTCGCGATAAACTCATCTATGCCTGCGAATAATCGCGTGTTGATGCCGACAGATTTGAAGAGGTTGGCCAATGACTCCCGCACAGCGACATCATCATCAATGATAGCTACAACTGGGCCAGCGACACTACTCTCATACATTGGCAACAGGGTCCATTATACTGGGAAGAGTGAAGTAGAAAGTCGCTCCATAATCGTCATTAGGAGTTGCCCAGAGTGACCCGCCATGTGCGCTGAGAATCGACCGGCAGATCGACAGGCCCATCCCGATGCCACCGGCCTTAGTGGTGTAGAACGCGTCATAAATGCGGTCGGCCGACTGAACGTCAAGGCCAATCCCCGAGTCACTGATGCTGCACAGTACAGTTCCCGGTGTGTTTTGCTGTAAGCAGATCTTAAGACGTTTCGGGTTGTTATAGGCTCGTTCGATAGCTTCGATGGCATTTGAAACAAGGTTGAGGACGACCTGTTGCAGTTGCACGGCGTCACCCAGGACGATAGCGGGTTCGTCCGGCAGAACCAGTTCTTCAGAAATCGATTGGCGGCGAAATTCACCTCGAATTAGAGTGAGCACGTGCTCAACTTGATTATTCAGATTCAGGGGCTTGATATCCGGTGCCGACTTCTTCGCATGTGATCGGATCGTCGCGACTACGTCCCCTGCACGGTGGCCGTCACGGATCACACGTTCGGCCGCAGCTCTTGCCTCCATGAGATTCATTTGCTGATCGGACAGCCACCGCAAGCAGGCCGCCGCGTTCGTAACGATTGCCATCAAGGGCTGGTTGATCTCGTGCGCGATTGTCACAGTCAGTTCACCGAGCGTGGTCACCCGTGACATCCGTGATAGCTCCTCCTGTGCCTTCCGGAGCTCCGACTCAGCGTGATACCGCTGCGTCATATCTCGGAACACGAGAACCGCTCCAGTGATCATGCCGTAATCCGCGGCGATCGGCGCACCGCAATCGTCGATCGGCGTTTCACGACCATCCTGAGCGATGAGTACCGTCTGAGGCGCAAGTTCTACCCGTTTTCCGAGCTTCAGGGCCGTCGCAGCCGGGTCCTCGACCTTGTCGCGTGTTGCTTCATTTACAATCCTAAACACCTCCGCGACGGGCCTGTTCATGGCCTTCTCAAAGCTCCACCCTGTGAGTGTTTCTGCAACAGGGTTCATGAACGTGATGTTGGCAGCGGCATCTATGGCGATGACTCCGTCACCGATTGATGCCAATGTCGTAGCGTATCGGCGTTCACTTTCCCTAAGTTTCTGTTCGGAAGCGTGCTTGTATAACGCCATTTCGATCGCGGTGCGAAGCTGTTGGTCTTCGAAAGGCTTGATCAAGTATCCATATGGTTCGGTTTCCCTGGCCCGCTTGACAGTTTCGTCGTCGGCGTAGGCGGTCAGGAAAACAACAGGCACTCGGCATGTATTCCGGATCTGCCCTGCCGCATCAATGCCGTCTATTTCACCTTCCAGTCTGATATCCATCAACACCAAGTCGGTCCCGACCTCTTGCGAAAACTTGACAGCATCAGCCCCGCGGGCGAAAACACCGGAAACTTCGTAACCGATACGAACCAGCTGCTGCCCAATATCGCGGGCTACGACGCGATTGTCCTCTACGATAAGGATTCGCGCTGCCATAATGGCTAGCCCTCAACCGGAATCTGCAATAGGAACTCGTAGTGCACTTGGCGCATCCCCCGCGCCCGCTCCGCTGACTGAGGACAGCGTTAGGGCCACTAAGTTTCTGTTGCCCAAGGTAGCGTCGGCGGCCAGTCGATGGCAAGCGTCGGCCCTCTAGCCCGAGGTCCGTTCCATGAGGGTACTATTCATGCCCAGTGTGCCTAGCGCCTAAACGTCAACAGTCTGCCAAGCTCCTGGCGGCTACGTCGTCGTTTTTTTGGCTGCCAGAGGTTCTCAGATAGCTGCGAAGTCTATCAGGCCGGGCTCTGTGGTGTATTGCCGCAGAACGCTGAACCGTTCGTTCAGCGCCTTTGAATAACGGACAGCTACAACGATAGTCGCCTACGATGGGGGCGCCTATACCTGCCGCGTAGAACACTCGTCGCAGTACGTGTCCTTAAAAGCTTCGCAGAAGCACCAAAAGCGACTTGACACGAATTTGATTTGTTCGCGTCCGCCGCGTCGCAGGAGAGCTACAGCTTAGCGCTTGCAGCTGATCGTGCACACGGCACGATGGTCAGCTCACCGCACGCCCCTCAGGTGTACGCTCTAGGAGGCACCTCAAGTATCTTGTGCCTTGTATCCGCCTTTCTAGCCGGTGGCATCGGTGCCACTACTAAAGGCTAGGTCCGCTCGTCTATATACCATCCACAGCGGCCGACCGCGTTGTTGCAGACGGATTGCTCTGGACTAAAATCGAGACAATGAGTGGGTGAAAGCGAAAAACTGTATGCCAGAGCTTGGATGACCAAGATCGCGTGATCTACGAGTAGCAGCGTTGTTTTGGAAGACGTGCCCTTCGTTTCGTCTCACGACGACCGGTGCTACTCTTAGTTTTCTGAGCCGCGTAAGCGTGTTTCTCGCCGAAGTAAGTTCCCGGTGCTTTTCGTGCGTCAGATCTAAGAGGGTCAACTGCCAGCCGTTAGTCGTCAGCACATGCGTCCGGGAGATCCGCGAAACGCGAAGGACTGGAATAATGAGTCACCAAGAGAATAGGTTCTGTTCGGGCAATTCGGATTGCCGCGATCCACACGACGGGCACACCAAAGCTTTGCTCACAATGAACCGAGTGCTCAGGACCACCCACTCAGCGCTCTACATGCCGCTCGCGAGAACGGCCCCGGTGCAATTCGGCACTGCGGGAAATGTGCCATGACAACTGGAACCTCCGACAAAGCCACTCCGTGTCTTGATTCTCCGCAACCCGTCGAGCCACACTCGTCTGGACACGACCTCGTGGCATTGACCTTTTGCGAGTTCACCGTACAGCCCAACACGCGCACCCTTTATAAGGCGGGCAGGTCCGTTGATATCGGAAGCAGAGCGTTCGACTTATTATATGTTCTCCTTCGATCTCGAGGCCGGGTCGTCACAAAATCGGAAATCTACAAATACGTCTGGCCATCGAGTATAGTCGAAGAAAGCAACCTTCGCTTTCAAATCGCCGGCTTGCGCGACATTCTGGGTGAACGAGGCTGCCTCTTGAAGACAGTAAGAGGGCGGGGCTACCTCCTGGCACAGCAAGATCCTGAGCCCATGCAGGTAATCGCCTCCGCTACGTCGACGCAGGAAACTTCCGGAAATGATCACTCCACAGCGACGGTGATGATCGTCGACGATGACGACGACGCCCGTGAGGCGCTCTGCGGGCTGATCCGCTCAGCCGGATTCCACGCTGTGGGTTTCGCATCCGTCGATGCGTTTTTACGCGACGGCCTCTACGCCAATCCGGATTGCGTCGTCCTTGATGTTTGGCTGAGAGGAACCAATGGGCTAGAACTTCAGGTCGCCCTTCGCAGGGTGAAATCAGAGCTGCCGGTCATCTTTATCAGCGGGCATGCAGACGTTCACACGACTGTCACCGCAATGAAAGGCGGAGCAATCGAGTTTCTCGAGAAACCCGTGCGCCACCAAGATCTCCTGAACGCTATCCAAAGTGGCGTTAGCGCTGGCCGACGTCTCGGGAGTTTCTGAGATGCTCTACAATCGCGGGAGTTCAGGTGGGGCCGCGAGTCAGGACCCAAATCCGTCGTGCGTCTCTCTCCATAGACTGACGCTACGTTGGAGCCGCCGGCCCTGCCTTAGGCGAGATCGATCGAACCACGAGCACTTGTCGCTTTGGAAAGCTGGAGCTGCGGCGGGCGATGGACCTCTCTAATTTCGTTGTCGAAACGATTAACACTGACTCGAGATCGGTTTTGAGCCGGGCAGTAGCGAAGGATGGCCATTCTTCGTATCTCATGTTAACGCCAAGTGCCACGGACGTGCACTCTCTCCGGGAGCTCGACCGAGAACTCGACCTGAAAGATCGACTGGAGGCCTCGTGGGCTGTACTGCCGTTGCGGGCCTTAGTGCACGGTGGACGCAGAGCTCTTTTACTTGAAGACCCTGGTGGAACGAGCATCCAGTGCAATGAAACCCGGCAGGGGAGCATCGTCGACTTTCTCAATGTAGCGGTCGCGATCGCATCCGCCCTTAGACAAGTTCACGGGAAAGGACTTATCCACCGCGATATCAGACCCGCCAATGTCCTCTGCGACGAGAGCGGGACAGCGCGACTCTTCCGTTTCGGCAACTCCACACAAATCGATGCACAACCGGCAGCCCCCCCTCCGCGAACTCATCCAATAATAGGTACGTTCGCTTACATGTCCCCCGAGCAGACGGGTCGAACCGGTCGTGCGTTCGATGTTCGATCTGACATCTACAGCCTCGGGATCACGTACTACGAAATGCTAACGGGATCGCTTCCTTTTCTGGCATCGGAGCCCGCAGGTTGGCTCCTCTGTCACACGTCGAAAGATCCACCTTCCATTTCAGAAAAGCGCCCCGATGTCCCGGCTGTCGTCGCAAAGATTATCTTCAAAATGCTGGCGAAAGATCCAGACTCCCGATATCAGTCGGTAGCCGGTGTCGAGCGGGATCTACGCCACTGCCTTGATGACCTGAAGCAGTCTGGACGGATCCGCCCCTTCCAACTAGCCAAAGATGACCGGCCGAAGAAGATCAACCGCCCAAGGCGACTGTACGGGCGTGACGGCGATGTGGCAGTGCTGCGCAGCTATCTACAGCGCACGACACGCGGTCAGACTGAAAAGATGTTAATGATCTCTGGGAGCTCTGGCATTGGCAAAAGTGCACTGATTGAATACATATGTACTGATATAGATCGGTCGAAATACCTACTCGTTGAGACGAAGGCCGACCAGTACAAACGCAGCATCCCATATTCGCTCCTGAGTGAGGCGTTCGGCCATCTGATTCGTCAGCTGCTAACCTCCTCCAATGAGATATTATCTGAATGGCGGAGAAAGCTGCTCGACGCTTTGGGCGCTAACGCTCAACTGGTCGGAAAGCTCATCCCGGAATTTCAAATTTTGGTTGGGGAGCAGCCATCTGCTTCAGATCCGCTCCCGCTTGAGCGGAGGGGACGTGTACTGCAAGCGGTCTCGCGCCTATTCGACGTCTTCACTCAGGCTGATGCCCCCATCGTTTTGATCCTCGACGATCTTCAATGGGTGGACGAATGGAGCATCGAGATGATTTCCGCTGTCTGCCGAAGTGACGCGTTCAATCGAATGCTCCTTGTCGGCACGTACAGGTCCGATGAGATCGAGAGCAATGTGGCGCTGAAGCACTTCATCGTTGCAGCCCGATCCGACGGCCTCATCCATGAGGTGGAACTAGAGCCCTTGTCCCGCGACGCGCTGAGTTGCCTCGTCGGAGATGCTCTCGACAGGAATCCGGAGGAGTCACGAGAACTTGCGGAAACGATTGGCGATAAAACCGGGAGCAATCCGCTTTTCGCACTTCGCTATCTCTCCACGTTGAAAGACCAGAAGCTTATCTCGAGCAGTGATGATAGTCGTTGGATATGGGACATCGAGAACATACGCGAGCAGACCATCGCGGACAACATAGCACATCTTATGGGGCGGCAGCTCCTGCGGCTCGATCGCGATA
>DATHAU010000456.1:0-1776 GCA_035296545.1 Microvirga sp. | reverse complement strand
GTGTGGAACGGCCACATCGGCACCTTCACCGCGAAGGAGACGAACATGGCGAGCCAGAGGATCTGCTGCACGCCCAGCGGCAGCGGGTTCTCCAGGAGCTTCGCGGTCATCGCCGGGATGTCGGTAGTGCCGATCGTAAAGTAGAGGAAGAGAATCGCGACCAGGAACAGCACCGAGCCCAGAAGGGTGTAGAGGAAGAACTTGAAGGAGGCGTAGATCCGCCGCGCGCCGCCCCAGATCCCGATGATGAGGTACATCGGGATCAGGATGCCCTCGAAGAAGACATAGAACAGCAGGATGTCTAGTGCTGAGAACACGCCGACCATCAACGTGTCCATCACTAGGAAGGCGATCATGTACTCCTTCACCCGGTGCTCAACCGAGTGCCAGGAGCCGACAACGCAGACGAGGGTGAGCAGGGTGCTGAGCAGCACGAACCAGAGCGAGATGCCGTCGACGCCCAGGTGGTAGCTGACGCCCAGGCCCGGCAGCCAGTCGGCCTTCTCGACCAGCTGGTAGCCGGCCTGGGTCGGGTCGAAGTTGCCCCAGACCAGCAGCGAGAGGAGGAAGGTGACGAGCGAGGTCCACAAGGCCACGCTGCGCGCGTTGCGGGCGACGATCTCGGGCTCGCCGCGCACGAAGAAGATGAAGGCGGCACCCACCAGCGGCAGGAAGGTGACGAGCGATAGGAGCGGCCAGTCGCCCATCGGATCAGCCCCTGAGCACGAGGAGGTACCACGTCACCAGTGCCGCCACGCCGATCAGCATGGCGAAGGCGTAGTGGTAGACGTAGCCGGTCTGGAGCAGGGACGTGCGCCGGGAGGCGGCGAGCGCCGTGGCGGCCACACCGTCGGGGCCGAAGCGGTCGATCACCGCCTGGTCGCCGCCGTGCCAGAAGAACAGGCCCAGGGCCTTCGCGGGGCGGACGAACACGGCGTCGTAGAGTTCGTCGAAGTACCACTTGTTCAGGAAGAAGCGGTAGAGCGGCTCCACCCGGCCCGCCACCAGCCCCGGCAGGTCGGGGCGGAGGATGTAGAAGACGTAGGCCAGGGCGATGCCTGCCACGCCGACGATCAGGGGTGCGAGCTTCACCAGGAGGGGGACGTGGTGCATCTCCTCCAGGATGTGGCCGCGGCTAAGGATCGCCCCGTGCCAGAACTCGCCCTCGGGCTCGATCATCCCGTGGCCCAGGAAGCCCGCCACCACGGCGCCGACGGCCAGCACGATGAGCGGCACGCGCATGACCCTCGGGCTCTCGTGGGCGTGCTCGTAGGTGTGGTGGTCCATGCGCGGCTCGCCGTGGAAGGCCAGGAATAGCAGCCGCCAGGAGTAGAACGCGGTCAGGAAGGCGGCACCCACGCCGAGCCAGAAGGCGTAGCCGCTGAACGCGCCGTGGCTCGCCCAGGCGGCCTCGAGGATCGCGTCCTTCGAGTAGTAGCCGGCGAAAACCGGGATGCCGGCCAGCGCCAGCGAGCCGATCCACATGACGGCATAAGTCACCGGGATCTTGCGCCAGATCCCGCCCATCTTGCGCAGGTCCTGCTCGTCGTGGAGCGCGTGAATCACCGAGCCGGCGCCCAGGAACAGGAGGGCCTTGAAGAAGGCGTGGGTGTAGAGGTGGAAAATCCCGGCTTGGTAGGCCGAGACGCCGCAGGCGAAGAACATGTAGCCCAACTGCGAGCAGGTCGAGTAGGCGATCACGCGCTTAATGTCAGTCTGCACGAGGCCAACGGTCGCGGCGAAGAACGCGGTCGAGGCGCCGATGAAGGTCACGAA
>DATHAU010000455.1:0-14363 GCA_035296545.1 Microvirga sp. | reverse complement strand
CGACATGGACTTCCCGCGGCCAATGTCCGTGTTGTACCCGTCAAACACCCGAACGTCGAAAAAGTCCACGTTGTTGGAGTACGACGAGAACCCGCCGTTGCTCTGGCGAACCACGTCGACGTTGCGGACGACGCCTCCACTAGAATCACCCTCGAACAGAACACCCACGCCAGATGGCGAGTTGTTGCCATCGATCACGCCGTTCTCGATGGTCACATTGTTCGAGTGGTAGACGTTGACGTTGTCCTCCGTCCGTGAATTGTAAAGATCGGATTTGGTGTAGAAGTTGGTGAGCCTCGAGCCATCCGAGAAGCCGAACTGCACGAATTGTCCACGTGGGAAGCCGCCATGAAAGTTGTAGCCATCGACGTGGTCGATGACCACACCGGGGGACTGCTGAATGTAGATGCCCGAGGCGCCATTCCGCACAGTCGAATTCGTGATCGTCAGGTTCGGAGCCTTGAAGCCTTCAATGTTGATGATCGACGTGTCCGATTCTCCGTCGAATCCATTCGGCGGATCCATGTTGATCACCTCAACCCGTTCGATTCTCACGCCTTTGGCATTTGTCACATTGATGCCGTCGCCCGTCTTGTGGTGAACACGGACGTTCCTCACGATGACGTTGTCATGGTTGATCTGAATGGCGTTGCCGTCCTCGACCCAGACGTCGAGGCCCTGAATCACTTGGCCGGCATAGCTCGTCTTGATCGGCGACGTGGTCTTCGTCAACTTCACCCCGAGAGCCGTGGAAACAGGTTCGCGGGATTCCTGAGGCGGAGTGACCTGTGAAATCATGACAAGGCTGTTTGCGGAGATGTATCGTGGATCAGCGTCATGTTGCAGACCGGGGCGCGCCGAAACCGAGCTGATGCAGAAGGTCGGGCGGTCCAGGACCCGGATGAGGGCATGTGAAGGCAGCACCCAAGTAGTCATGTGTGAATTGGCCACCGCCAGAGCAAATGCGCCTTGAGCCAAGATAGAAATCATACATCGTTCTCCGTCTGCCGCTGAGGCCATGCTACGTTGTGGAGTATCATGCCTGTCCATGGCTTATTAATGGGCGCCACACTCTCTCGAGGCATTGCCGGTCGGCCTCTCACGACAGGATTCGGTAAGGTGCATCTTGGTGGAACTCAATGGGGAGCAGGGCGGCATGACTCTCTAATGAGCCACTTGAGCTATGCCCTTTCCCAGTTGACCCCATCCTCAGGACAAAAATAGCCTGCCGACCCCTGTAGCTCATGGATCAGATAATGCACATCGCCATCAGAAGCGCTCTCAAATCGAGGGTTTTAGATGTATTCCGCTTGTCGCTGAAAAGCGGATTGATCGTACTTCCGAAGCATTATTATGCGCCGGTTGCCGACATCAATGAGTTGGCCCGCACCCGAGAAACGTGGGCGAAACGATCCCGCATGCCAGGGGTCGCGATGAATCTTGATAAGCAGATCAACTTCCTGCGCGACAATATATTGCCCTTCCAGTCGGAGTATCTGGGCAACAGGACCTATATCGACGGGACCCGCTCAGGATTCGGACCAGGGTTTGGCTTCCTTGAAGCACAGGCCTATCACGGGTTTCTCAGATCAATGAAGCCCAAACGCATCATCGAAGTGGGCTCGGGAGTATCGACGCACTGCGCGATTGCAGCGACAAAGATGAACGCCAGCGAGACAGGTCAGGCGACGCAAGTCATCTGCATCGAACCGAACCCGAGCCCCTTCATCCGAGGATCGAAGGACATTACCGTCAAGGCGAGCCGAGTGGAGGAGATTCCAGTCGAGTTGTTTGAGGCCCTCGGCGAGGGCGACCTGCTCTTCATCGACTCGACCCATGCGGTCAGGCCAGGTGGCGATGTAATCTATCTATACTGCGAGGTGCTGCCGCGACTGCGCCCCGGAGTCCGCGTTCACATTCATGATATCTATTTCCCATACACCTACCAGCCGGACCTCCTGAACAGCCTGTTCCATTGGTCTGAGTCGTGCATGCTGCAAACCTTGCTTGTCAATAATAGCAGGCTCAAAGTCCTCCTCTGCATGAGCATGTTGCACTATGATGCGCCCGATGCGCTGAAAGAGGCATTTCCCGAATACCGTCGCGCGCACAGCGATGACGGACTATATGGGAATGATGAATCCCAGCATTTTCCGACATCGATCTACTTGGAAGTCACCTGATCGCGATAAGTGACGGTTCAGAAGTGCGGACAGGCTTGGCAGCCTCTGTCTGGGGTTGAGCACGTGAGCCATCAACCCTGTCCCGACCTCGATGAATCCGGCTGGCGCGGTCACGAAGGCTGGCGCCAGTTCCGAGCGTGAGGATTCGCTAGGGCGCGTCCCAGGCTAACTCCCGACATGCCCTGTTTGCCGATGGCAAGCGGTTGGCGGCGCTTTCACCGCAAAGGTCCGGCACAGCAGCGATGGGGCGACGGCAACCGCCCCCTCCACCGGAAGTGCTCGAACGCCGGACGCGTACCCTTCTCGTGTTCAGCCGGCCTTCTCCAGAAGGACATCAGCCTGAACCTCTATGGTATATAACGTAACGTCCGTTGCGTTGTAGTTGGCTAAACTTGCCCAAATGATGGACAATCTGGCCTTGGATCAAGCTTAGCAGAATTTTTGACAGTTCAGGCAAGAAGATTTCAGCTGCAAAGCTGCATACCTCGAAGGGATATATGGCGGCCAGGGCTCGTCTTCGACTTGCCGCTACCTCGTAAGCATTAGCTTCTAATCCCTTTTCTAGAATGGTTAATGAAGCGTTGCTTTATATAATTGGAGGTAATCTAAGCGAAAGAGGGTCTCCCGAATGTCCAATCCTCTCCAGGTCATTACGGTTTTGGGCTGCAAGAATTCCATGGTCCGGGAAGGCCTCAAGCATGTGCTTTCAAACACGCGCTACAAGGTGCATCCGGAGGACCTGTCGCAGAGAGACGCGGCACAGCCCCTGTCATTGGGAGAGGAGCCTCTCCTTCTTGTCGTGGACGCCAATCTCTATGCCGATGACATGGCAGGTGCGGTCGAGTCCCTGAAATCTCAGTATCCTGATGCGCGCATGGTCGTTCTGACCGACGATTTCGATCTGGACGCCATGATGTCGGCGTTGCAGGCCGGGGTGGATGGATACTGCCTTGCAACCATCGGATGCGAGGCCCTGATCAAGTATCTCGACCTCGTCATGTTGGGGGAGGTTGTTTTTCCTTCCGCCGTCCTCCTGTCTGCCCTCTCGGCATCCGGTAAGGTCCCGAGTGTTCATCGCCTGGCCTCTGCAGAGGATGCAAAACCCGCGCCGATGACTCGCGTGGCGGAGGCTGTGAACTTGCCCGGACGAAATCTCTCCAGCCGGGAAGCTGAGATCCTGCGGTGCTTGACCCAGGGAGCGCCGAACAAGGTCATTGCCCGCAAACTCGATGTGGCGGAGGCGACCGTCAAAGTGCACATCAAGGCGATCTTGAGAAAGATACGGGTTGCAAACCGCACCCAGGCTGCCATGTGGGCCGTGGCTCATCTGCAAACAGCAGGTTCAGGCGATTCTCCGCCAACGGCCTGAGGCGGCCCTAGAGGCGCTCAGATCGGTGCAGAAACCTGTAAGGGAGAGAGCTTCTTCCTTCCCGTCTCTGCGCCATCGGCGGGAGCGGGGCGCAAGAGCCCTTCAAAGAGGCGGCGCGGCTAGGATCTTCTGAACCTCTTCAGGCGGATCGGAGCCCAGCCTCAATGCAAAACTTCGCCGAGATCGATGGAAAAGAGCACGGCCCCAAAAAAGTCGGTGACTTCCAAGCTCCAGTCGGCCCAGTCACCGGGGGCGGCATGATCTTCTTCCCGAAGCTCCTCGATGGCCTTCATGGCCTGAGCTTGAGCATGCTCAATGTCCTGAACCTCAATCCCTTCGAGATCGGTGATCTTGTCGATGCCGTTGACCAGGTTGAAATAGCATCTCATGCCGATGAAACGAGACTCCGGCTCATAGGTCGTGGTTATGTTACGGTTAAGCTTACCAGTCATCTCAACGCCGATCGTCCTGAAGATTCTCTAGATCTCGTGAATGTTCATGTCCAGCCCAATGCTTCATGAGTTATGTGATTTCATCAATGACTATCCTGAATAGATATACCAAGTGAAACACATCTATGTTCGATTTATAAGATGAAGGAAAATATTGCTTAACCAGTTATCGGATAATCATTTGGGATGAACCCCTATCTCCTAATGGATGAAACGATATATATGAGCTTGGCAGTCTCCGAGAAATTTGGAATGATTTGATAGGTGCAAAGATTGTGCTCATGATTGCCGTAGAGTAAAGATTAAGCTAGTTTTCCTTCGTCGAATTCTTGCAAGCCTTGTCCTGTGGACGGGGTCCAGAAGGGCTCTGCAATGCGGAAAAGCTACGATCAGAACACCTCGTCTGTTCCGGGCGCCTCGAAGGAAGTTCCATATGCTGGATTCTTGGAGATCGCGCATTCGAAGGAACCATCTCATGCGAAGATCACAAGCATGAAACTTGTCTCAACTCTCCTCGTCGAGCCGAATACCTTGTTGAGAGAAGGGCTCAAGCGCATCCTCGCCGAAACGGCCTACAATCTTGCCGCTTCGACCGCGAGCCTGGATGAGATGAATGGGGTCTGGAAGTCGGATGGCAGACCGTTGCTTCTGATTATCGACGGAACCTCCGATCATGATGACACCTGCCGTCAGATCCGCCAGTTCAAGGATCAGCATGCATCTGCGCGGGTCGCCATGCTGGTTGACGGGTACGATCTGAAACAGGTGATCGCAGCCTACCAGGCCGGCGCGGACGCCTACCTGATGAAATCCGTTTCCTGCGAGGTTCTCGTCAAGACGCTGGACCTCGTCATGCTCGGAGAGGCCGTTTTCCCATCGGCCGTTCTCGGCCTCATGCGGGACTTCACCCCTGGAGACGCGGCCAACGAAGACGAGCCGGGTCCTGAAGAGCACAACGGACCAACGGAAGACAAACTCCAGCCCAAAGGCCTGTCGGTTCGCGAGACGGTGATCTTGCGCTGCCTGATGGAAGGCGATTCCAACAAGCTGATTGCCCGGAAATTCGACATCACGGAAGCGACCGTCAAGGTTCACGTCAAGGCGATCCTCCGCAAGATCCGGGCGAAGAACCGCACTCAGGCGGCAATCTGGGCCGCCAACCACCTGCCGGCCAACGGCCGCGCCCCGACAAGCTGACGCAGGACTTCGCGCGAAGGCTGTTTCCACCGCGAGCGGGATCCGTCAGGTCCCGCTCTCCTTCGTAGGGCAGGGTGATCCACCCGTGCCGGATGGGATCACCGGAGCGCCTCAGCCTGCCATGGGCTTCATGCGGAGCGCCGCGCCGGGGCTGCGTGGGCCTGATCTTCAAAGATCATCGTTGCACCCTTCTCGGCGATCATGAGCGTCGGCGAGTTCGTGTTGCCGCTGGTGATCGCCGGCATGACCGACGCGTCAATGACGCGAAGGCCCTCGATTCCGCGAACGCGCAGGCGGGCATCCGTCACCGCCATGGGATCGCTCTCGATGCCCATCTTGGCGGTGCCGACCGGGTGAAAGATCGTTGTGCCGATCTCGCGGGCTCCGTGCAGCAGCTCGTCATCCGTCGTTAGGCTCGCGCCGGGCTTGTATTCCTCCGGGCGGTACTTCCGGAGCGCCGGCATGGAAACCACCTGCCTGACAAGGCGCAAGGCGTCGACCGCGACCCTCTGGTCCTCCGGGGTGGAGAGATAGTTGGGCCGGATCGCCGGAGCCTCGTCCGTGTCGCGGCTGCGGATCCTGACGCTGCCGCGGCTCGTCGGGCGCAGATTGCATACGCTCGCGGTGAAGGCCGGGAAGGGATGCGGATCCTCCCCGAACCTGTCGAGGGACAGGGGCTGAACATGGAACTGCAGGTTCGGCGTGGCGTAGTCGGCTGAGGAGCGGGTGAAGGCTCCGAGCTGCGAAGGAGCCATGGTCAACGGCCCGCGGCGGAAGAGGGCGTATTCCAGGGCCATGTGACCCTTCTTCACGAGAGAGCGGTAATCCTCGTTGAGGGTGCGAACGCCCTGCACCTTGTACACGGGCCGCAGCTGCAGGTGATCCTGCAGGTTCTCTCCAACGCCCGGCAGGTGATGGATCACGTCGACGCCGTGCTGCTGCAGCAGGGCGCCATCGCCGATGCCCGACAATTGCAGGATCTTCGGAGACGCGACGGCTCCCGCGGAGAGCACGACCTCCTGGCGCGCGAGAACCTGCCGCAAGCTGCCGTTCTGCATGAACTCGACGCCCACGGCCCTCTTGCCCTCGAAGAGGATGCGCGTGGCATGGGCGTGGGTTTCCACCTTCAGGTTGGGACGGGACAGGGCAGGCTTGAGAAACCCCCGCGCCGAGGACCAGCGTCGCCCGTTCTTCTGGTTGACCTGGAAATAGGAGATGCCCTCGTTGCTGCCGGTGTTGAAGTCGTCCACGCGAGGGATGCCCGCCTCGACGGCGGCCTCGATGAAGGCATCCAGAAGCTCCCACCGGACCCGAGGGGCTTCGACGCGCCACTCTCCGCCCGCTCCATGGTGCTCGCCTTCGCCGAGATAATGGTCGAGGTGGCGACGGAAGATCGGCTTCACATCGTCCCATCCCCATCCCTGAAGGCCGATCTGACGCCAGTTGTCGTAATCCTCCCGCTGCCCGCGCATGTAGATCATGGCGTTGATGGCCGAGCTTCCGCCGAGAACCTTGCCGCGGGGATAGTTCAGCACCCGGCCGTTGAGGCCGGCCTCGCTCTCCGTCTTGAACATCCAGTCGGCGCGGGGATTGCCGATGGCGAACAGGTAGCCGACCGGGATGTGGAACCAGATCCAGTTGTCCTTCCCGCCCGCCTCGAGCAGGCAGACGGAGTTGCGAGGATCGGCGGAGAGACGGTTCGCCAGAACGCATCCGGCCGATCCTGCGCCGATGATCACGTAGTCGAAGGTTCCGCTGACTGACATGGTGCGTCTCCCCTGAGCGGATGCCGCGCCGGTGGCGCCGGCACGGCCCGAGCTTGCATCCTACGCGCCGCCCTTGGTCCTGCGCCTCGCAAATTCCAGGATTTCGCCCACGATGCCGCGGCGGAACAGCAGAACGCAGATGACGAAGATGATGCCGATCAACACGGTCACGGGAAAGTCGGAAGCCGCGAGGTAGTTCTGCAGGATGATCACCACGCCTGCCCCGACCGCCGGCCCGATCAGGGTGCCGATGCCGCCGAGCAGGGTCATGAGGATCACCTCGCCCGACATCTGCCATTGCACGTCGGTCAGCGTTGCGAACTGGAACACGATGGCCTTCGTGCCGCCCGCAAGCCCCGCCAGGGCCGCCGACATGACGAAGGCGCCGAGCTTGTAGCGGTCGACCCGGTAGCCCAGGGACACGGCGCGCCTTTCGTTCTCGCGAATGGCCTTGAGGATGTTGCCGAAGGGAGAGTTGACGATGCGCCAGATGGCGAGAAAGCCGAACAAGAAAATGGCGAGCGTGAAGTAGTACATGGCAAGCGGCTGATTCAGGTCGATCAGCCCGAGAAGATGCCCGCGCGGCACGCCCTGGATCCCGTCCTCGCCGTGGGTGAAAGGCACCTGAAGGCAGATGAAGGCGAACATCTGCGAGAGCGCCAGGGTGATCATGGCGAAATAGATCCCTTGCCGGCGAATGGCCAGGAACCCGATCACGAGGCCCATGACGGCCGCGCCTGCAGCCCCGAGCAGAATGCCCGCGAGAGGCTCCCAGCCCCAGACCTTGACCGCATGGGCGGTGAAATAGGCCGCCCCGCCGAAGAAGGCGGCGTGGCCGAAGGAGAGAAGTCCCACGTAACCGATGAGCAGGTTGAACGCGCAGGCAAACAGCGCAAAGCACAACACGCTCATCAAAAGGACGGGATAGAAGAAGAACGGGGCGATGATCAGGCCCGCAAGGGCGATGGCCCCCATCGCCAGGGAGGAGGCGCGCAGCCGGGGCTGCTCTGCGAGGTACTGGGTTCCGACAGCCATGAGATCACTCCTCCCGCCCAAAGAGACCCGCCGGCCTGACGAGCAGAACGATGGCCATGATGACGAAGATGACGATGTTCGACGCCTCCGGGTAGAAGACCTTGGTCAATCCTTCGAGCACGCCGAGAACATAACCCGTGACGATGGCGCCGAGGATCGAGCCCATCCCGCCCACCACCACCACGGCAAAGACGATGATGATGATGTTCGAGCCCATGAGCGGGTTCACCTGATAGATCGGCGCGGCCAGAACGCCCGCCAGGGCGGCGAGGGCCGCTCCAAATCCATAGGTGAGCGTCAGGAGGCGCGGCACGTTCACCCCGAAGGCCTGGACGAGGGTCGCGTTCTCCGTAGCGGCGCGCAGATAGGCGCCGAGACGCGTCTTCTCGATGAGAAGCCAGGTTCCGATGCAGACCGTGAGGGACGCGATGACGACCCAGCCCCGGTAGATCGGCATGAACATGAAGCCTAGGTTGAGCGCCCCGGTCAGTTGCGCCGGGGGGGAGTAGGGCTTCCCCGCAGCGCCGAACCAATAGCGGAAGACCCCTTCGAGGATCAGCGCAAGCCCGAAGGTCAGCAGAAGCCCGTAGAGCGGGTCGATGCCGTAGAGGCGGCTCAACATGGTGCGTTCGATCACGACCGCCGCCGCGCCCACGATCAGGGGCGCCAGGATCAGGGCCGGCCAGTAGCCGATGCCGCCATAGGTCAGGAGGCCGTAGGCCGTGATGGCTCCCAGCATATACTGCGCGCCATGGGCGAAGTTGATAACCCGCAGCAGGCCGAAGATCACCGCAAGGCCAAGGCTCAGCATGGCGTAGAAGGAGCCGTTGATCAGCCCGATGAGGATCTGGCCGTACAGGGCAGGGGTGGGAATGCCGAAGATGGTGCTCATGCTCTTAAACCCCAAGCACTTCGTGGAGTTCGTCCATGCGCGCGTCGAGCTCGTGTCCGGGGAACGAGTTCACCATGCGCCCATCCTCCATGAGGTAGAAGCGGTCGGCCACCCTGCGGGCGAAGCGGAAGTTCTGCTCCACGAGCAGAATGGTCAGGCCGCGTTTCTTCAACTCGGCCAGGACGTCGCCGATCCGTTGGATGATCACGGGAGCCAGGCCCTCCGTCGGCTCGTCGAGCAGGATGAAGCGGGCGCCCGTGCGCAGCACCCGGGCGATGGCCAGCATCTGCTGCTCGCCGCCGGAGAGCTTGGTGCCCTGGCTCGTCCGCCGCTCGTGAAGGTTCGGGAAGAGGCGGTAGATTTCGTCCACGCTCATGCCGCCTTCCGCCACCGTCGGCGGCAGCAGCAGATTCTCGGCGACGTTGAGGCTCGCGAAGATGCCGCGCTCCTCGGGCACATAGCCGAGGCCGGACTGGGCCACCCGGTGAAGCGGCATGCCGAGGAGGTCCTGACCGCGCAGGCGGATGGAGCCTTCCCGGCGGCGCAGGATTCCCATGATGGCGCGCAGGGTGGTGGTCTTGCCGGCGCCGTTGCGGCCGAGCAGGGTCACGGTCTCGCCCTCCCGGATGTCGAGATCGACGCCGTGGAGAACATGGCTCTCGCCGTACCAGGCGTTGAGGCCGCGAACTTCCAGAAGCGGAGCGTTACTCATGCTCGGTTCCCATATAGGCTTCGCGCACCCGCGGATCGGCGCTGACGGTCTCGTAGGATCCGTCGGCCAGGATCTCGCCGCGGGCCAGAACGGTGACGCGGTCGCAGAGATCCGCCACCACGTTGAGATTATGCTCGACCATCAGCACGGTGCGGTCGCGGGCGATGCGCCGGATGAGGTCCGAGATGCGGCCGATATCCTCATGCCCCATGCCGGCCATGGGCTCGTCGAGCAGCAGCATGGCGGGGTCGAGGGCGAGCGTCGTGGCGATCTCGAGCGCTCTCTTGCGGCCATAGGGCAATTCCGTGGCCGGCAGGTCCCGATAGGCCGAGAGATTGACCGCGTCGATCAGCTCCATGGCCCGTTCGTCGAGGGTGGAGAGAGAGGCGGACGAGCGCCAGAACTGGGTTGCGAGGCCCGAAGGGCGCTGCAGGGCCACCCGCACGTTGTCGAGCACGGTCAGGTGCGGAAACACCGCCGAGATCTGGAAGGAGCGCACGAGGCCGAGCCGCGCCACCTCGGCGGGCTTCAGGGGGGTGATGTCCGTGCCGCGGAAGCTGATCCGTCCGCGCGTGGGCTTCAGGAACTTGGTGAGGAGGTTGAAGACCGTGGTCTTGCCGGCGCCGTTCGGGCCGATCAGGGCGTGGATCGTCCCCTCGTTGACGGAGAGCGTCACATCCTTCACGGCCACGAAGCCGCGAAACTCCATGGTCAGTCCGGAAGCGCTCAGGATAGGTTGGGCATTAGCCATCATGCAGCCGACAATCTCGCGCAGGGAACAGGCGGTCTCAGGCTGAAACAGGATTGATCGAACTCAAATCCTCCGCTGCCGCCCCATGTTGAAAAAGGCAGTGGGGACAGCTGCGCCGTCCCCACCCTGCATACGCAGGAACTCACTGGGTGAGCTGGCAGCCGCTCTCGGCGAGCTTGATGAAGGCTTCGTCTCCGGGGACCCTGGCAAGCTGCTTGTACATGTCCCATTCGCTCTTGCTCTCTTCGGGCTTCTTCACCTGGAAGAGATACATGTCATAGACCATGCGGCCGTTGGGCAGCACCTTGCCCTTCTTGGCGAACACGTCCTCGACCGGCATCTCGTGGAGAGCCTTGGCCACCGCTTCCGTCTCGTCGGTTCCGACCTTCTGGATCGCCTTGAGGTACTGGGTCACGGCGGAATAGGTGCCCACATGGATCATGTTCGGCATGCGGCCGGTCCTGTCCATGAACTTCTTCGCGAAAGCGCGGTTCTCGTCGCTCTGATCCCAGTACCAGCCTTCGGTGAGCGTCAGGCCCTGCGCCGCCTTGAGGCCCAGGCCGCGAACTTCGGCCAAGGTGAAGAGAAGCGCCGCAAGGCGGGTGCCGCCCTGGGTGAGCCCGAATTCCGCCGCCTGCTTGATGGTGTTCGAGGTGTCGAGGCCGGCATTGGCCATGCCGATCACGTTGGCGCCGGAGCTCTGCGCCTGGAGGAGGAAGGACGAGAAGTCGTTGGCGCTCAGGGGATGGCGCACCGCGCCGACGACCTGGCCGCCCTTGGCCTTCACGAACCGGGAGGTCTGCTCCTCGAGCGAGTAGCCGAAGGCGTAGTCGGCGGTGAGGAAGAACCACTTGTTGCCGCCCTGCTGCACCAGAGCGCCGCCGGTGCCGACCGCCAGGGCATGGGTGTCGTAGGCCCAGTGGAAGCCGTAAGGGGAGCACTGCTTACCGGTCAGATCCGTGGTCGCCGCGCCGGTGACCATGTTGATCTTCTTCTTGTCCTTGGAGATGCCCTGAACCGCAAGGGCGACCGAGGAGGTCGTCAGCTCCATGATGGAGTCGACCTTTTCCGTATCGTACCATTGCCGGGCGATGCTTGCGGCCACGTCAGGCTTGTTCTGGTGGTCTGCGCTGACGATCTCGACGGGAACGCCCAGAACCTTGCCGCCGAAATCCTGGACGGCCATGCGGGCCGCCTCGGCGGAGGATTTTCCGCCGAACTCGGCATAGACCCCGGACTGGTCGTTGAGAATGCCGATCTTGACCACGCCGTCGGAGGCCTGCTGCGCATGGGCCGACCCGGCCAGCACGGTGCAGCTCAAGGCAAACAGCAGCTTGTTGAGAATACGCATCGTTTTCCCTTCCCTTTGTTCTATGAGGCAGGCTTGTCCCGCCTTGGATTGACCGCATCGTGGAAGCATGAGTGCTGGCGGTCAAGGGAAGTAAGGGCGCTTTCGCGCTCAACAATGCGGCGGTAGGTCATCCTTAAGTCGCACGCCTGCTTGGGTTCCAGGTGCCCGGAGCAGGGCCCTTCCGGGTTCGATCCCGGCGGCGGCCCACGCCTTCGAGCAGCCCTGACCAGCGCATGAGGCGGTTCACAGGGCCCCCGCCAGGGCTTATATCCCGTTCAGCCTTTCCTCACATGTCCAGGCCGGGAGCCACCTTATGACAGTACATGCCAAACCTTTGGACCGCGCCGCTCTGGGTTTGAAGGACCCGTCCCTGCTCACCGGCCAAGCCTATGTGGCCGGTGAGTGGATCGACGCCCCCGACGGCAGGACCATTCCCGTCACAGATCCCTACGACGGCTCCCTCATCGTCAACGTGCCCAACCTCGGCCCCGAGGTCGTGCGCCGCGCCATCGACAAGGCGCACGAGGTGCAGAAGGACTGGGCCAAGCGCACCGCCAAGGAGCGCAGCCAGGTTCTGCGCCGCTGGTACGACCTCATCATCGAGAACGCCGACGATCTCGCCCTCATCCTCACCGCCGAGCAGGGCAAGCCGCTGGCCGAGGCCAAGGGCGAGGTGGTCTCCAACGCCGCCTATATCGAGTGGTTCGCGGAGGAAGCCAAGCGCATCGACGGCGACATCGTTCCCCCCGCCCGGGGCGATCAGCGCATCCTGGTGCTCAAGCAGCCGGTGGGCGTGTGCGCGGCCATCACCCCCTGGAACTTCCCCAACGGCATGATCACCCGCAAGGCGGGCCCGGCGCTGGCCGCCGGCTGCACCATCGTGCTCAAGCCCGCCGCCCAGACCCCGCTCTCCGCCTTTGCCCTGGCGGTGCTGGCCGAGCGGGCGGGCGTCCCGAAGGGCGCCTTCTCGGTGGTGACGGGGGAGGCCCAGCCGATCGGCCTGGAGTTCTGCCATAACCCGAAGGTGGCCAAGATCACCTTCACGGGCTCCACCAACGTGGGCCGCTGGCTCATGAGGGAGGCGAGCCAGGGCATCAAGCGCCTGTCCCTGGAGCTGGGCGGCAATGCGCCCTTCATCGTGTTCGACGACGCCGACCTCGACGCGGCGGTGGAAGGGGCGATGCTGTCCAAGTTCCGCAACGCCGGCCAGACCTGCGTATGCGCCAACCGCATCTATGTGCAGGAAGGGGTGGTGGAGGCCTTCACCGAGAAGCTTGCCGCCAAGGCCCGGGCCCTCAAGCTCGGCCGGGGTACGGAAGCGGGCGTGGCCATGGGACCGCTCATCGATGAGCGGGCGGTGGCCAAGATGGAGGAGCATGTTCAGGATGCCCTGTCCCAGGGCGGCAAGCTGGTGCTGGGCGGCAAGCGCTCGGCGCTGGGGAGCACCTTCTTCGAGCCGACGGTGATGACCGGGGTGACTCAAGGAATGAAGGTGGCGAAGGAGGAGACCTTCGCGCCTCTGGCGCCGATCATCTCCTTCAGGGACGAGGCCGAGGTGATCGGGATGGCCAACGACACCGAGTTCGGTTTGGCGTCGTATTTCTACGCCAAGGACATGGCCCGGGTCTGGCGGGTCGCCGAGGCCCTGGAGAGCGGCATGGTCGGGGTGAACACCGGCGCGCTCGCCAACGAGATGGCGCCGTTCGGCGGCGTGAAGCAGTCCGGACTGGGCCGCGAAGGCTCCAAATACGGCATCGAAGGCTTCTTGGAGATCAAGTACGTCTGCCTCGCCGGAATCTAAGCACGGTGCAGGAAGGCCCGGTCCGATCGGACCGGGCCTTCCCGCTCTTCAGCGATGCAGGGGTGACCAGCTTATCCCCGTTTCGCCGCCAGCAGCAGGGCGGCGAGTTCGGCAAAGCCCTGTCCCGAGTGACCCTGCGTGATATAGGCCGGCTTGTTCTTGAGCCGGTGGGCGAAGGCTTGGATGTTGGCGACGCCGACGCTCAAGGGGAAGGCGGCGAACATGGGCTCGTCATTGGGCGAGTCGCCCGCATAGATCACCGCGTCCCTGGCCCTCTCCCAGTCGAGCCCGAACACGTCCGCCAGCAGGGTCTTGGCCATGCTCAGCTTGTCGTAGTCGCCGAACCAGCCGTTCACATGGATCGAGCTGACCTTGGCCCGGGCTCCGGCGCGCTCGAAGATGGCCACGATCCTGTCGATCTCGGATTCCGGCAGGGCAGGCACGTCCTCGCAGAAGTCGACCGCAAGATCGGCCAGACGATAGGGCTGATCGCTGGCCAGCGCCGATCCCGGCACAGCGGCGAGCACCTTTTTCTCGATCTCGATCAGCTTGAGGCGGTTGCGCTTGAACTCCTCGGGGGACGCCCAGAAATGCTGGTGCATCTTCCTGCTGGCGCGGTCGTAGCGGAAATAGAAGGCCCCGTTCTCGCCCACCACCGCATCCACCGGCCACATGCGGGCGATGTGATCGCACCAGCCCGCCGGGCGTCCCGTCACGGGCACCACGAGAAAGCCCGCGCGGTGCAGGTTTTCCAGGGCGGCGTAGGCCTCGGCCGTCAGCATGCCCTCGCTCGTGATCGTATCGTCGATGTCGGTCAGGACGAGCCGGATCGCGCGAGCCTTTTCGACCGGGAG
>DATHAU010000454.1:0-8084 GCA_035296545.1 Microvirga sp. | reverse complement strand
GGCCTCGCCTGCGACCGCGCGGGCGGTCAGGGTCTTGCCGGTGCCGGGAGGGCCGACGAGGAGCACGCCGCGGGGGATGCGGCCGCCCAGGCGCTGGAACTTTTGGGGATCGCGCAGGAATTCCACGACCTCCTGCAGGTCCTCCTTGGCCTCGTCGATGCCGGCGACGTCGTCGAAGGTCACGCGGCCATGGGCCTCCGTGAGCAGCTTGGCCTTGGACTTGCCGAAGCCCATGGCGCGCCCGGCGCCGTTCTGCATCTGCCGCGACAGGAACACCCAGGCGCCGATGAACAGCGCGATGGGCAGGATGTTCATGAGAACGGCGATGAACCAGGGGGTGGAGTCCGATTGCGGACGGGCGGTGATCTGCACGCCCTTCTGCTGCAGCTTCGACACCAGCATGGGGTCGCTCGGCGCATAGCTCGTGAAGGCGCGGCCGTCGGTATAGGTGCCGCTGATCTCAGGGCCGGAAATGACGACGCTCGTGATGCGCCCGGCGTCGGCCTCGTTGAGAAGCTGGCTGTAGGCGATGTCGCTGCCGCCGCCCCGTTGGCCCGGGCTCTGGAAAAGGGTCACGAGCGCGAGCACCAGGAGGAAGATGACAACCCACAAGGCGAAGTTGCGGAAATTTGAATTCATCGGATCAGGTTCTGCCCCAGAGGGAGATGAAGCGTGAGGACATCTTCCCCGCGCGGCTGGACTCAATGTAGGCACACCATCCCCCCTTGCCAAGGGAATGCGGCGTGCATGCGGCGTCATCCGAACGACTTGGCCAGGGAACCTGACGGTTTGGCCGGGAGAGTGGCTAAGTTACCTGGCTAGATTAAGTTACTTGGCTAACGACCCCGCCGCCGGGCCGGTTCCGGCCGGATCGCGAGCTTCCCGGACCGGTCGAGCTGGACGAGGGCTCCCGCGAGGGTGAGGCGCAGGGCGGCCCCCTCCCGCACAGCCCGGCGCAGGCGCTCCGCGCAGGCCTCGCGCCGTTGCAGGCGGCTGCTGTCCGGGGAAAGCCCCGCCCGGCCCAGGGCCAGATCCAGCACCCGCAGGGCGATCTCGAAGGGCTCCTCCGCGAGGGAGCGGGCCTGGAGGGACAATCCGCCATCCGCGGCCACGGGCCCGGCCTCCTCGAAGGCCTGCAGGGCCTTGGCCTCGAGGGCCTCGTCGGCCTGCCGCATCCTCCTTGAGAAGCGGACCAGGCGCTCCGCCGTCAGGCCCTCCGCCGCCAGGAGCGGCATGATCCGGCGCCAGCGGACCCGCTCGAAGCGCTCGTCGCGGTTGGAGGGGTCGCTGACGAAGGGCCAGCCCTGCGCCCGGCAGAGATCCAGCAGGGCTTCCTTCGGCCAGTCCAGCAGGGGCCGCAGGTGGCGGATGCCGTCCCGGTCCCGGTCCCGGCGCATCCCCGACAGGCCGGTCAGCCCCGAACCCCGCGCCAGCCGCATGAGCACCGTCTCGGCCTGGTCGTCCCGGGTATGGGCGGTGACCAGATGGGAGGCCCCCTCCTCCCGGGCACACTGGACCAAGAGGCCGTAGCGCGCCTCCCGCGCGGCTTCCTGGATCCCGGTCCAGGGCTTCTCGCCGCTCCAGGCCAGCGTGCGATGGGTCAGTCCCAGGCTCGCGGCCTCGCGGGCGACGAAGGCCGCCTCCCCGGCCGCCTCGGGCCGCAGGCCGTGATCCACCGTGGCGACGAGGATCGGCGCGCGCCGGCCCGCCCCGCCCCAGCGGGCCAGGAGATGCATGAGCGCCATGGAATCGGGACCGCCCGACACGGCGGCAAGGATGCCGCTCGCCCGGTCGAGGGGAGCAAAGAGGGTTTCGAGACCATCGTCCGCAGGATCGTCGCCGGGGGGCAAGGGAGCGGCCACGCTGCGCCTCGAGGTCAGCGGATCAGCTGCACTTGTTGCGCTTCTGCTCGCGCTCGGAGCCCTGGCGCACGGGGGCGGAGGCCTGGGGATACTTTCGGTCGAGCTCGGCGAACACCGCGCAGGCGCGGTCGCGGGCGCCCAGGCCGTTCAGGGCCATTCCCAGCTTCAGGAGCGCGTCCGGGGCCCTGGGGGCGTTGGGGTGCTCGGCCGAGAGGTTGAGGAACTGCTCCGCGGCCTCCCGGTAGCGGCTGCGCTGGAGATAGGATTCCCCCAGCCAATAGGTCGCCTCCGGCACCAGCTTGTCGCGCGGGTTCGACTGAAGGAAGCGGCGGAAGCCCATTTCGGCCTGATCGTACTGCTTCTGGCCCAGATACCCGTAGGCCGCCTCGAAATCCGCGCGGGGATCGCCGACGCTGGTGGCCGCAACGCTGGGGCCGGGGCGCGGGGCGGGAGCGGGCTGGGCCATCCCGGCCACCCGCCCGGGCGGGTTCAGGTCCGTGGGGGCGGCGTCCAGGGTCTCCTCGTCCTCCTCGATCAGGTTCCCGATCCCGGACATGGCCCCGCTCGGCATGGGCATCGCGTCGGGAGCGGCGGCCAGGGGGGCGGAGGGCGGCGTCGAGCCGAGGGGCCTGGGCGCGCCGGGGGCGTCCGGATTCTGCGACGGGTCGAAGAGGTCGCTGCGGCGCTGGGGCTGCGGTTGCGGCTGGGCCTGCGGCTGCGCCGGGCGGGGCGGCGTGGCGGCGGGAGGCGGGGACGAGGGCCGGGACGCGCCCCGGCCTCCGCTCTCCTGGAAGCGGAACTCCACGTCCTCCTGGAACTTGCGCAATTGCTCCCTGAGCTGGCGGTTCTCGTATTGGAGCTGCTCCACCTGCCCGGACATCTGCCGGAACTGGCTCTCGAGCCGGTTGAGGCGAACGATCGCGTCGGCGGCATCCTGCGCGGCGGCAGGCCCGGCCAGGGCCGCGGCAAGGGCGAGGAGGACGATGAGGGGTCGGAACATGCGAGCTACCATCAGGGCTTCAGGTCTCGAGGTCTTTGCAGGTATCGAGGTCTTTGGAGGCGTCGAACGAGGGTGCCGATAACACAAAAGCGCCGCCCCTGCGAGAAGGTGCGGCGCTTTCCCGATGTCACATGGGAGCTTGCGCTCCGGAAAGCCTTACGACCCGGCTCCCCCGCTGAGCACCGTCACCGCGCGGCGGTTCTGGGACCAGCAGGAGATGTCGTTGCACACGGCCACCGGACGCTCCTTGCCGTAGGAGACGGTCTTGAACCGGGCGCCGTTGACGCCCCGCGACACAAGGTAGTCGCGCACGTTCTGGGCCCGGCGGGCGGAGAGGGAGAAGTTGTATTCGCGGGTGCCGCGCTCGTCCGCATGGCCCTCGATGAGGAAGGCGTAGTTGGGATAGCGGGAGAGCCACTGGGCCTGCTTGTCGAGGGTGGCGGTGGCCGTGGGGGTGAGATCGGTCGAGTCGGTCTCGAAGAACACCCGGTCGCCCACGTTCACCACGAAATCCTGGGCGCTGCCCGGGGTGGCGGCGCCGCCGGCCCCGAAACCGCCGCCGGCCCCGTCGGCCATCCCGTCCTTGTTGGAAGAACACGCCGCCGCCCCGAGGGCGAGGACGATCGCAGCGGCGAATTTGACGGCGCGCAACGTCATCATGGGCAATACTCCTTACACATACGTCTGCCGAACGTTGGGTTCTTCATAAGCGCCGGATGGTTAAGAGAGGGTTCCGACCGCCCCGCGACAGGCGCGGGGGATTAAGGTGAATCATGGCCAAGGCGTGGAACCTCCGCTTAGGGTTAACGGAAGGTAGCCGCAGGCGCGATCTCCGCCGGCCCGACGCGCCTTCCTCATGGCGCATGTCGACTTCAGGGTTTCCTGCCCTAGGGTAAGGCTGGAGCGAGGGGAGCCCACCCTTCCTTTGACGGTTCCAGCGGCGCACCGCATGGGTGGCGGCGTGACGCCGAATGCCGCTTTTGCGCGTTAACAGGGCATGGATATCATGACGGCCCAGCCCGGGAGCTCGGTGCGCCCCTATCGCGAAGCCCTGGACGAGCTCCGGATGGAGCGCGCCTTCTCGCGCATCGCCGACAGCGATCTGCGCCAGGGCAACGCCGTGGCCCTGCTCCGCGACTCCAGGGAGAACTACCCCGCCTGGCTCGAGGCGATCCGCTCCGCCCGGCACGTGGTGCATTTCGAGAACTTCATCATCGCCGACGACGAGAGCGGCGAGCTGTTCGCGCAGGCCTTCATGGAGCGCGCCCGGGCGGGGGTTCGGGTGCGGGTGCTCTACGACTGGCTCGGCTCGTCGTTTCGCGCCCTGCCCTGGTTCTGGCGGCGCCTGCGCGAGGCGGGGGTCGAGACCCGGGTGTTCAACCGGCCCCGGCTGACGGACCCGTTCTGGATCCGGCGCGACCACCGCAAGCTGCTCACCGTGGACGGGAGCATCGGCTTCGTGTCGGGCCTGTGCATCTCCGACAGCTGGGTGGGCAAGCATTCCGAACCCTGGCGGGACACGGGCATCTCGCTCAAGGGCCCCATCGTGGCCGACCTGGACGCCTCCTTCGCCGAGAGCTGGAACCTGGCGGGCAAGCGGGCGCTTCCCAAGGAGGCCCTGACGAATCCCGATCTCGTCCCGGCGGCCGGCCCGGTGGCGGCCCGGGTGATCTCGGGCAAGCCCGGCATGTTCCGCACCTACCGGGTCGACCAGTTCATCGCCGCCACCGCCCAGCGCAATCTCTGGCTGACCGACGCCTATTTCGTGGCCACCACCTCCTACGTGCAGGCGCTCGGCGAAGCAGCCCGGGACGGGGTGGACGTGCGCCTGCTCGTGCCCGGATCGAGCGACGTGCCGGCGCTCCAGCCCGTGGTGCGGGCGGGCTACCGCTCCCTCATCGAGGCGGGCATCCGGGTCTACGAGTGGAACGGCTCCATGCTGCACGCCAAGACCGCCGTGGCGGACGGGCGCTGGGCGCGGGTCGGCTCCACCAACCTCAACATCGCCAGTTGGGCCACCAACTGGGAGCTCGACGTGGTGGTGGAGGATGCGGCCTTCGCCGGGGCGATGGAGGCCATGTATCTGGAAGACCTGGCCAACGCCACCGAGATCGTGCCGGGCTGGCAGTCCCGCCGCCGGCAGGCCCGCAACATGCGCTCCCGCCGCGACCGCCCCAACAAGAAGGGCGGCGTCCGCCGGCTCGCCGCCGGGGCCCTGGCCCTCGGCAGCAGCGTCGGGCGGGCCATGAACTCGCGGTCGCTCACGGCCACCGAGGCGAGCAGCATCGCCATCATCGGCGGCGCGCTTCTGGCGCTGGCCGCGCTGATCACCGTCTTTCCGGTGCTGGTCGTGTCCCCCGTCGTCATCCTGCTGGCCTGGATCGGCATCGCGCTTCTCATCCGGGCCTTTCGCCTCAAGCGGCGGGTGCACCTGCGGCGGCGCAAGCTCGACATCCGGCGGCGGCTGGCGAAGATCAGGGAGCAGGAGGCCGCCGCACGGGAGTGACAAAACCGGCCGCCAGGCGTGGCGTTGACCGCAGGCATGTTATAACGGACAATCCCTGCGCCCCTGAAGAGGAGATGATGTTGGCCATCATCGGGACGACGCCCGGCGCCCCCGGCTCTTACGACCGCACTCAGGCGATGAGCGCGCTCCTCGCGCAGACCTGGTGGGTGATCGCCCTGCACGGCGTCTTCGCCATCGTGTTCGCCCTGATCAATTTCTTCTGGCCTGAGGTGCCGACCCTGTCCTTCGCGCTGTTCTTCTCCGCCTACATGTCGGTCGATGGCGTGTTCGGCATCGTGGTCGGGGGCAAGGCCGCGTCCAACCACTGGCGCTGGGCGCTCCTCGTCCTCGAAGGCGTTTTCAACATCCTCGTGATCGTCGCCTTCCAGATGCTGGCCCCGGCCGTGGTGTATTGGTTAGGCCTCATGGGGGTCTGGTCCCTGATCATCGGTATGGTGATGATTGTCGCGGCCTTCAAGCTGAGTCCGGCCTTTGGCCGCGGCTGGCTCATCTTCAGCAGCATCGTGTCGGTTCTGTCCGGCGTGGCGCTCCTGATCGCCCCGCTCATGGCCGCGCATGTGCAGATCTGGTGGATCGGAGCCTATGCGCTCGCCTCCGGTATCATGATGATTGTCTCGGCCTTCAAGCTGAATCCGGCCTTCGGCCGCGGCTGGCTCATCGTCAGCGGCATCGTGTCGGTTTGGTTCGGCGTGGAACTCCTGATCGTTCCGCGCACGGACGGGGCGGGGGGGTGGGCCTATTGGATCGGAGCCTATGCGCTCGCCTTCGGCATCTCGCTCCTCGTCCTCGCCTTCAAGCTGCGGGGTTGCAGGAACGATGCCGCCGCCATCAGCACTTCGTCGCAGAGCGTTTAGAAACAAAAGGGGCGCCGGAGCGCCCCGCCCTTCATCCCGTTACCGCGCCTCGCTGAGGAGCGGCGACCAGGTCGGGTCCGACGCGAAGGTGGGCGTCGGGATGGGCTGCTCCACCCGGCCGGTGATGTCCACCATGTAGAGCTTGCCGCCCGCCTGCCCGCCGGGATCGCGGAAGAACAGGATGTACTGGCCGTTGGGAGCCCAGGTCGGGCTCTCGTTGTGGAAGCCCTCCGTGAGGATGCGCTCGCCCGAGCCGTCCGGCTTCATGATGCCGATGGAAAAGCCTCCCGCGCGCTGCTTGGTGAAGGCGATGTAGTCGCCCCGCGGCGACCAGGCGGGCTGCGAATAGGAGCCGTCGCCGAAGGAGATGCGGCGCTGGTTCGACCCGTCCGCGTTCATGGCGTAGATCTGCTGCTTGCCGCCGCGGTCGCTCTCGAACACGATCTGGCTGCCGTCCGGCGAGAAGGACGGCGAGGTGTCGATGGCGGCCGTGGAGGTCAGGCGCGTGGTGGCGCGGGAGCCCAGGTCCATCATGAAGATGTTGGCGTTGCCGCCCTGCTGCAGGCTCATGACGATCCGCTGCCCATCCGGGGCGAAGCGCGGGGACGACGCCATGTCGGGGAAGTTGCCGAGCACCTGGCGCGAGCCCGTCTCCAGGTTGATCACCTGGACCCGCGGCTGCTGGCCCTCGATCTGGGCCGAATAGGTGATGTCCTGGGTGGCCGGCGAATAGCGCGGCGTCACCACGGAGCTGTCCCCTTGCGTCAGATAGCGCACGTTGGCGCCGTCCTGGTCCATGATGGCAAGCCGCTTGCGGCGGTTCTCCTTGGGGCCGGATTCGTCCACGAACACGATGCGCGTGTCGAAGAAGCCGCCGAAGCCCGTGATCTTCGAATAGACCGCATCGGAGATGATGTGGCCGACGCGGCGCCAGAAATTGCCGTCGGTCACGTATTGCTGGCCGGTGAGCTGCTGGCCGGAATCGATGTCCCACAGGCGGAACTCCGCCTTGAGGCGGCCGGAGGGATCCCGGGAGACGCGGCCCGTCACCAGCGCCTGCGCGCCCGCCATCTTCCAGGCGTCGAAGCGCGGGGCGGCGTCGAAGGACGGGCGCTCGGGAAAGCGCGCCTTGTCGAGGGTGGCGAAATAGCCGGAGCGCTGGAGATTGTTGGCGATGATCCCCGCCACCCGCGGGCCGAGATCGCCCTCGCCGGAGAAATCCGCCACGGCGATGGGCATGGGCTGGAACTGGCCGCCGGGCCCCACGCGGAAGCTGAGCTGCGCCTGGGCCGAGGGCGCAAGGGCCGCCAGAGGGAGGAGCACGGCGAGGGCGACGACAAGACGGGAGAAAAAGCGAGTGATCATGAGGTCATGTCTCAAGCGTTATGGTTTTGCGAGATCAGGAGAGATCGAACTGGACGTTCAAAACCTTCCAGTCCGAGTAGAAGGGGGTGAACTGGGCGGGAACGCGGTAGGGAGCGCAGCGCCGAACCGCGCGCAGGGCCGCGTCGGCCACCGCCCGCTCGGCGCTGGTTGCGCCGGCTCGTATCACGCTCGGCTCGGCCGCCAGCGTGCCATCCTGATTGAGGCGAATGTCGAGAACAGGCGGAGTGGTGTCGCCTCCTGAAGCACTGATCGGAGCCGTGTAGCAGCGCTGAATCTGACTCTGCAGGAGACCGACCAGACCATCGCGCATGCTGGGGTTGAGCTTCGCCGCCGACCCCATCGCGGTGCCGAGCGAGGCGGTCTTCTGGACCTCGGCTCCGGTCGCGCCGGTGGACTGGCTCTTTTCCTTGCTGTCGAGGAACTGCTTCAGGTCGCCCATGTCGAGCTTCTTGGCG
>DATHAU010000453.1:0-9962 GCA_035296545.1 Microvirga sp. | reverse complement strand
TGGAGCGGGTGAAGGGAATCGAACCCTCGTATTCAGCTTGGAAGGCTGCTGCTCTACCATTGAGCTACACCCGCATGCTCAGCCTGCCGGAATGGTGGGGGAAGTAGGACTCGAACCTACGAAGGCATAGCCAGCGGATTTACAGTCCGCCCCCTTTGCCGCTCGGGACATTCCCCCTGAAGACCCATCCGAACGCATCGCGCCGAGGCCGTCGGGAACGCCTGACCGGGGTCAGGCGATCCGTGGCGCTCTTATGGTGAGGCGCATGGCCGGTGTCAACCTCAAAGCGCGCCGAAAGCCATGGGACGAAGGCCGCCGGACGAAAGCCATGGGTCGTGAACGCGCCCGCCCTGTGCTATGGGCCGGTTCTCAACAGACGAGACAGAACCATATGAGCGAGCGACCCTTCCATTCCCGCAAGCCCCGGTTCCAGCGCCCGAACGGGAAGCCGGGCCGCCGCGAGGGCTCCCGCCGCCCGCCCTCGGACATCGACATGACGGTGCTCTACGGCTGGCATCCGGTCGCAGAGGCGCTGCGCAACGGAAACCGGACAATTCGCCGCCTCCTGGCTACCGAGAACTCGGCCCGGCGCCTGAGCGAGGAACTGGGCCTGCCCCTGCCGCTGGAGCCCGAGATCGTGCGGCCGGACGAGATCAACCGGCTCCTGGAGCCGGACGCGGTCCACCAGGGCCTCTATCTCGAAGCCGATCCCCTGCCCTCGCCCACCCCCGACACCTTGAGCGGAGAGCGCGTGGTCCTGGCCCTCGACCAGATCACCGACCCGCATAATGTAGGCGCCATCGTCCGCACGGCGGCGGCCTTCGGGGTCGAGGCCATCATCACCACGGCCCGCCACAGCCCGGCGGCCACGGGGGTGCTGGCCAAGTCCGCCTCGGGTGGCCTGGAGCACGTGCCCTTCATGATCGTCCGCAACCTCGCGGATGCGCTCATCGCCCTGGGGGAGCGCGGCTTCCAGCGAATCGGCCTGGATTCGACCGGGGACGCCAGTCTCGACGAGCTGCCGCTCAGGCTTCCGGTGGTTCTGGTCCTGGGGTCGGAGGGAAAGGGGCTCCGGCAGAGGACCCGGGACTGCTGCGACGCCATCGGCCGGCTGGACATGCCGGGGGCCATCAAGAGCCTGAATGTCTCCAACGCGGCCGCCATCTCGCTTTATGCTGTGACTCAAGCCGTCGCCAGGAAGGCCTGAGAACGGAGCGATCTGGAGACTAAATCTCTCCAAAGCTTGGGCAAATCTCAGTTCCACGGGGCGTCTTAGACGGAAGTCGAAGAGACGAATTGGGAATTGTGCAGAGAAGCACGCGCGGTAGCCTTGCGGCTCAGGATCCTAGACCGCCCCTGCGGTCACGAGGTCTCGGCTTCAAGCCATGCAGGCGCATGGCCCGAAGCCAAGAACCCGGAATCACCGGGCGCAAGTTGAATATGGAAGGGAACCCTATGGCAACAGCAGCAACGACGCCGCATTCGGCCGCCAGGGCGCGGCCGATGACGCGGGAGGAGAAGAAGGTCATCCTGGCCTCCTCCCTCGGCACGATCTTCGAATGGTACGACTTCTACCTCTACGGCACTCTGGCCGTCATTATCGGCCGGCAGTTCTTCTCGGCCTTCGATCCGAACACCCAGGCCATCTTCGCTCTGCTCGCCTTCGCGGCAGGCTTCCTCGTGCGGCCCTTCGGCGCCCTCGTGTTCGGACGCCTCGGCGACCTCGTGGGCCGCAAGTACACCTTCATGATCACCATCTTGATCATGGGCGTCTCGACCTTCCTCGTCGGCCTCCTGCCCAGCTACAACCAGATCGGCTGGATCGCGCCGGTGCTTCTCATCGTGCTGCGCATGCTGCAGGGCCTTGCGCTCGGCGGCGAGTACGGCGGCGCCGCAGTCTACGTGGCCGAGCATGCGCCGGTCGGCCGGCGCGGGTTCTACACCGCCTGGATCCAGACCACCGCCACTGTGGGCCTCCTGCTATCGATTGCGGTGATCGTGAGCCTGCGCCTCGGCATGGGCGAGCAGGCGTTCCAGACCGACTACCCTCTGTTCTTCGGGCTTCAGGGCGGCTGGCGCGTCCCCTTCCTGCTGTCGGTCGCGCTCCTCGGCATCTCGGTCTACATCCGGATGCAGATGAACGAGTCCCCGGCCTATAAGAAGATGAAGGACGAAGGCACCCAGTCGAAGGCTCCGCTCTCCGAGGCCTTCGGCCAGTGGCGCAACGCCAAGATCGTGATCATCGCCCTCGTCGGCCTCGTGGTCGGCCAGGCGGTGGTCTGGTACACGGGCCAATTCTACGCGCTGTTCTTCCTCCAGAGCATCCTGAAGGTCGACCTGCTCACGGCGAACGTGCTGATCGCTTGGTCGCTGATCCTCGGCACCGGCGGCTTCATCTTCTTCGGCGCATTGTCGGATCGCATCGGCCGCAAGCCGATCATCCTCGGCGGCTGCCTCATCGCGGCGATCACCTATTTCCCGATCTTCCAGGGCCTCACGGCGACGGCGAACCCGACCTACGCCCGAGCCCTCGAGACCGTGAAGATCAACGTGAACGCCGACCCGGCCAAGTGCGGCTCGCTCTTCGATCCGGTGGGCATCCGCACCTTCACCGAGCCCTGCGACATCGTCCGTCGCGTCCTGTCCCAGCAGGCCTATCGCTATCAGCTGGTTCCGGGCGCTGCAGGCGCGCCGCTCTCGGTGACGATCAACGGCGCGGAAGTGGCTTATCCCGCAACGGCCGCGACCCCGGCTGCCGCTGTGACTGGCTTCACGACCGCGCTGAACACGGCAGCCGTCGCCGCGGGCTATCCGGCGGCCAACGACGCGGCCAAGGTGAAGGTGGACGGCTTCCTCTCGGCCCTCGGCAACTCTCAGGCCCTGAAGGTCATCGGCCTCCTCACCATCATGGTGATCTACGTCACGATGGTGTACGGCCCCATCGCGGCGGCTCTGGTCGAGTTCTTCCCGACCCGCATCCGCTACACGGCCATGTCGCTGCCCTATCACATCGGGAACGGCTGGTTCGGCGGTCTCCTGCCGGCAACCTCCTTCGCCATGGTGGCGGCGTCGGGCGATATCTACTACGGCCTCTGGTACCCGATCGGCTTCGCCCTGATGACCTTCGTCATCGGCCTGCTCTTCGTCCCCGAGACGAAGGACCGGGACATCTTCACCTACGAGGGCGCGAGCCGCTAAGCGGATCTCGGTCTCGAACAAGGAAAGCCCCGCCTCACGGCGGGGCTTTTCGTTGAAGGCCTCAAGAAACCGCTCAGTAGCAGGTGGTCACCCGGCGGACGATCCAGCCCTCGCCCTCGACGAACAGGCGCTTGCGGGAGCGGGCGCAGGCCACGTCCCCGTTGGCGGCCGGCTGAACGGAGCCCGTCGTCTCCGGCTCCTTGGCCGCCGCCGCACTCACCTTGTCCCTGGTGGAGCTCACGGCTTCCGCCGTAGGAGCCCCCGCCGGAGCAGCGTGAGCCGGCAGGGACGCCACGGCGATGCCGGCCAAAATCACGGCAGGAGCAAAAAATTGCAGCGTGCCCTTGAGCAGCACGATTTTCCTATAGGTGAGTAAATTTGAGGCAGTCATGGAATCGGCTCCTGGACATTCTCCTAACAATTCCACGATCCGAAGTTGGTTGCGGTGCGCCGGAACACTTAATTTTTACGGTTAACGGGAACTTGCGTCCGCACCCCCGTGCTGGTACCTCAGCACCCTGGTGATCGCCGGTGTAGCACAGCGGTAGTGCAGCGGTTTTGTAAACCGAAGGTCGGGAGTTCGATCCTCTCCACCGGCACCATCCCGACCTCTTTCATCGATAAAAGACTTAGTCTTTACAAGACCTTGAACGGCCACTTGCGCGCGCACAAGCCTCGTCCCCAGAGTGGGCGACGGCGCTTCGGGGGCAGGATCGTGACTCCGCGCCCAGGCCTATCGCAGCGGCCGCCCCGGCTTTGTCCCATCCCCGCGGCAGGGATCGCGGCTACGCCTGCCCAATGATAACTAACCCGCTTTGGTAAGCATTGGCGGCACGGTCGGGCGCTCTTTCCGCGCGGCGCGGCCTACGGGTGCGAGCTGCTGCGCGCGGGGCCAGGAAGGCCCAGAAGTCCCCGGTCGAGAGAAGCCCTCCTCATCGTCGAGGGCAGCGCCGCCCCAGGACGCAGTTCTGCGAAGCTTGTGGCAGTTTCGCGACAGCCACGGGGGATCAAGCCACCTAGTATTCCAGATGACGTAAGGTCAACCGGGTGAGGTCTCCTCATGAAAATGCTTCTTCTCGCTTCGGCAGCCTTGTTGACCTTGCCCGGAGCCGCGTGGGCAGCGGACCTGCCGGCGCAGGCAGTCGTCCCTGCTCCTGTCGCGGCGCTTCCGGCGCCAGCCTGGAGCGGCTTCTACGCGGGAGCCCACCTCGGCCTTCATCGAAGCGACACCACGTTCCGCGTCCACAGCTACCTCAGCTTTTTCGAGAACGTCGACGACAGCACCTATCTGCCCAGCGGCGATCTTGACCATAACTCGGTCATGGGCGGAGGCCAGGTCGGCCTCAACCTCCAGACCGGGCCGTTCCTTCTCGGCCTCGAGGCGGATGTGTCGGTTTTCGGCGAGGCAAGCACGACCACCTTCAACACCCGCTACGTCTCCGCCGTCGACTCGTGGCCCGTCGCCACCCGGGTCCGCTCGCAATTGGACTATCTTGGCACGGCCCGCTGGCGGCTCGGCGCGGTCTTCGACCGCCTGCTCGTCTACGCTACGGCGGGATTGGCGCTCGGGAATGTGAACTACAGGGTGTCTTACGAGGAGCAGGCCTCCCGCGGATTTCCCTACGTCGGCGCAGGCCGGAAGGACGCGGTTCAGATCGGCTACGCCATCGGAGGCGGCCTGGAATACGCCTTCACCGGCAACCTCTCCGTGAAGGCCGAGTATCTGTACTATAATCTCGGCGATGCGTTGCTGAACACCACCCTGGTCAACGAGGGGGGCGAGGCTTTCACCCACAGGATCGAAACGGGCGGCCACATCGGCCGCGTCGGCCTGAACTTCAGGCTCTGAGCGCCGTCCGCGTCTCGAATCGGCGCCTCCTCATCGGCCGTCCCGGCTCTCGCGCCTCTGAGGGCCCTTCGATCAGCGGATGCGCTCCTTGCCCCAGTTGTCATGGGCCACTTTGTCCGAGATCTTCTGCTCCGTCGGCGTCAGCCTGCGGCGACGGCTGCCGTAGACATACATGAGAATGCCCATCAGCAGCGGGCCGCCGACAATCACCAAGCCCCATACCCAACCGTCCAAAATATCCCAATCCATGGCTCGTCTCCTACGAAGGGCGGCCGGTTGCCGCCCTTGGAATTCCAAGGGGCTAACCGGGAGACAAAGTCGTTGTTCCCCCTCGATGCATGACGTAGGCAGAGCCGGGCCGGGGTGGGGCGGAGCCTCTCCGTGGGCCGGCCCCGGAAAGCAGGACGCCAGAGCCGATGCCGATCCCCATTGCCGCCCCTGACGATCCCCGCATCGAGCCCTATCGGGCCGTGCGCGAGCGGGATCTTGCAGGGCGGGAGCATCGTTTCGTCGCCGAGGGCGAGGTGGTGCTGCGGGTCCTGCTGCGGCAATCCCGGTTCAGGGTCGAATCCGTGCTGCTCGCCGAGAACCGCGCCGCAGGCCTGGGCGACGCCCTGGGCAGCCTTCCGTCCGAGGTTCCCGTCTACACGGCCAACCGCGCCGTGATGGACGCCATCGTGGGCTTTCCCATCCACAGGGGCGTTCTTGCGGTGGCAAGGCGCGCCCCGTTGCCTCCCGCCGGGGATCTCCTGGCCGGTCTGCCCGAAAGGACCCTCGTGGTCGGGCTCGTGGGGCTCGCCAACCATGACAACGTAGGCGGCATCTTCCGCAACGCCGCCGCCTTCGGCGCGGGGGCGGTCCTGCTCGACCGGGAAACCTGCGATCCGCTCTACCGCAAGGCGATCCGCGTCTCCGTAGGCGGAGCCCTGGTCGTCCCCTTCACCCGCGTCGAATCGGCCGAGGCCATGGTGGAGGCCCTGCGGGCGTCAGGCTTCGAGGCGATCTCCCTCTCGCCGTCGGGCCGCGAAACCCTTTCGCAGGTCCGCCCCTCCCCCAGAACCGCCCTCCTCCTCGGCGCGGAGGGACCCGGACTGCCGGCGGATGTGCTGGGGCGGACGCGCAGCGTGTCCATTCCCATGAGCGGCGGCTTCGATTCCCTCAACGTGGCCACCACGAGCGGCATCGCCCTGCACCACTTGGCCTCCGTTGGAACGACGGCCTGATCCTTGCACGGCTGCAAGCTCTCCGACTCGTGAAAGGCTTTTCCCTTGCTTCCAGGCGGAGGCCCCCTAGGCTTCTTGCACCTGTCCAAAAGACTTCCCCAGGAGACGCCCATGACATTGACCCGCCGCGCCATCCTCGCCAGCACCGCCCTTGCGGCCGCCGGGGCTCCCGCCCTGGCTCAGACCGCCAGCCCCTCGCCGAACCCGGCTCCCGCTCAGGGCAGCCCCTCCCGCCAGGCTCCGGGCTTCTACCGCTACAAGGTCGGCGACATCGAGGTGACGGCGATCCACGACGGCTTCGCCCGCCGTCCCCTCGAGGGCTTCGTGCGCAATGTGGAGCTCCCGCAGGTTCAGCAGGCGGCGCAGGAGGCGTTTCTTCCCACCGACGCCCTGCCCATCGTCTTCACCACCCTGGTCCTGCGGCAGAACGATCGCCTGACCCTGATCGACACCGGCAACGGCGACATGGGCGCGCCGACCACGGGCCAATGGATGGTCAATTTCCGCGCCGCCGGCTTCGATCCGGCCCAGGTGAACACCGTCGTCATCAGCCACTTCCACGGGGACCACATCAACGGCCTGCGCCTGAAGGACGGCACGGCCGTGTTCCCGAAGGCCGAGGTCATGGTGCCGGCCGCCGAATGGGATTTCTGGATGGACGACGCCCGCATGAATCAGGCGCCGGAGGGCATGAGGGGCGGCTTCCAGGGGGCGCGCCGGGTGTTCGGGCCCATGGCCGGAGACGTGAAGCGCTACGAGGGGAACAAGGAGATCGTGCCGGGCCTCACCAGCATCGCCGCGTCGGGCCATACGCCCGGCCATACGGCCTACATGCTGTCCTCCGGGTCGGGCAAGCTGATGATCCTGTCCGACCTCACGAACCACCCGGCTCTCTTCGTGCGCAATCCCGATTGGTCCGCCGTGTTCGACATGGATGCCGACCAGGCCCGCGCCACCCGGCGCAGGATGCTCGACATGGCGGCCTCCGAGCGGGCTCAGGTGTCGTTCTACCACGCCCCCTTCCCGGCCACGGGTCACATTGCGAAGGAAGGCAACGGCTTCCGCTTCGTGCCGATCCAGTGGAGCCCGGCGTAAAGCCGCAAGGCGGGCGGCTCAGCCGCCCGCCGTTTCCCCCAGGAGCCAGTCCAGGGTGGCCGCGTCGGCCCCTGAGGGCTCGATGAAAAGAATCACGAGGGTTTCGTAAGGATGCCTCTCCTTGAGGGCCTGGTGCACCCGGTCCTGCAGCCCCTTTCGCGTCTTGAGGATGGCTGCGGCTTCCTGCCCCTGCTCCACGGCTCCCTTCCAGGCATAGACCGAGCGCATTCCCGGCAGCACGTTCATGCAGGCGATCAGCCCGTCGCGGACGAGGCCCTCTCCGATCGACAGGGCGACGTCCCCGTCGGGAAAGGTCGTATAGACGAGAAGCGGGCTGTCCATGCTATGCCTTCCATCCGCATCCTTTCGGGCGCAACGAGGGTAACTGGGCATGGCCCGACGTTTCAACAACATCGCACTTGTTGCAAGCTCGACCCCTGAGGCTCAGGGCGCGCTCCAGGCGCTCGCCGGCCGCTATCCCAACGTTCCGCCCGAGGAGGCGGACGTGATCGTGGCCCTGGGCGGCGACGGCCTGATGCTCCAGACCCTGCACAAGGTCATGGGCTCGTCCAAGCCGATCTACGGCATGAACAAGGGCACCGTCGGCTTCCTGATGAACGATTACCGGGAGGACAGCCTGTTCGAGCGGCTGGAAAACGCCGAGCGCAGCGTCATCCACCCCCTGCTCATGGTGGTGTGGGACATCCACGGGGTGGCTCACACGGCGCGAGCCATCAACGAGGTCTCGATGCTGCGGCAGACCTTCCAGGCGGCCAAGCTGCGGGTGAGCGTCGATTCCCACATTCGCATCGCCGAACTCATCGCGGACGGCATCCTGGTGGCGACGCCGGCCGGATCGACCGCCTACAACCTTTCCGTGGGCGGACCGATCCTGCCCCTGAACGCGCCGCTGCTGGCGCTCACCCCGATCTCGGCCTTCCGGCCCCGCCGCTGGCGCGGGGCGCTCCTGCCGGACCGCGCCAAGATCGAGATGGAGGTGCTGGAGCCCGGCAACCGTCCGGTGAGCGCGGTGGCCGACCATACGGAATTCAGGAACGTCTCCCGGGTGCACGTGTCCATGGACAGGAGCGTCGACCTGGTGATGCTCCACGATCCCGGCCACAGCCTGGACGAGCGCATCCTGCGGGAGCAGTTCGGCTATTGACTGGGGCGCGGGGCATGGGAAAACCCTGCCCCCTCGCGGCACATCAGGAGGACGGCGTCATGGACGAGAACAGGCACCCTCGCGGCGGCCTCTATTTCGAGGACTTCACCATCGGGACCGTCATCAGGCACCGCCTGACCCGGACGGTGACGCAGATGGACAACATGCTGTTCTCCAACATGACCCTGAACCCCCAGCCGCTCCACATCGACGCGCATTTCTGCGCCACCGAGACGGAATGGGGCAGGCCGCTCATGAACTCCCTGTTCACCCTGGGCCTGATGATCGGCATCTCGGTCAACGACACCACGGTGGGCACCACCATCGCCAATCTGGGCATGACCGACGTGCGGTTTCCCGCGCCGCTCTTCGAGGGGGACACCATCAACGTGACCACCGAGGTGGCGGCCAAGCGCGAATCCCGGTCGCGGCCGGATGCGGGCATCGTCGATTTCATTCACCGGGCCTACAAGCAGGACGGCGCGCTGGTGGCCGAGTGCCGCCGGCAGGCCTTCATGCGCCGGAGGAGCGCCTGATGCGGTCCCTGCTCTTCGTTCCCGGCGACAGCCGCAAGAAGCTCGACAAGGCGCTCGCCTCCGGAGCCGACGTCCTCCTCATCGACCTGGAGGACTCCGTCGACATGGCGGCCAAGGAGGAAGCCCGGCGGGTCACCTCCGCCTTCGTGGCGGAACACCGGGCCGAGGCTCAACGGCCCCGCCTCTACGTGCGGGTGAACGGCCTGACCACCGGCCTCGCCGACGCGGATCTCGACGGGGTGATGCCGGCCGCGCCGGACGGGATCGTTCTGCCCAAGACCGTGGGCGGCGCGGACGTGGCGCATCTGGGCGCCAAGCTGGCGGTTCGCGAGGCGGAATACGGGCTGGACGACGGGGCGACCCGCATCCTCGCCATCGCCACGGAGAACGCCGCCGGGGTGTTTGCCCTCGGCACCTTCGCGGGCGCGAGCCACCGCCTCATGGGCCTGACCTGGGGCGGGGAGGATCTCTCCGCCGACCTGGGAGCGGAGGCGAACCGGGACGAGGGCGGGGCCTATACGGACCCCTACCGGCTCGCCCGCTCCCTCACCCTGATGGGGGCCGCGGCGGCGGGCGTCGATGCGGTTGATTCCGTGTTCACCAACTTCCGCGACATGGGGGGTCTGGAGGCCGAGTGCCGGCAGGCGCGGCGGGACGGCTTCGTGGCCAAGATGGTGATCCATCCGGCCCAGGTCCCGGTCATCAACCGGGCCTTTACCCCCTCGGCCGAGGCCGTGGCGCGGGCGCAGGCCGTAATCGAGGCGTTCCGGGCCCATCCGGGAGCCGGCGTGGTGGGCGTCAACGGCGAGATGCTGGACCGCCCCCATCTGCTGCGCGCCGAGAGGCTCCTGCGGCGGGCCGGGACCGCCTAGCGGATTCGGCGCTGGGATCGAACC
>DATHAU010000452.1:0-30902 GCA_035296545.1 Microvirga sp. | reverse complement strand
TTGGCGGGGCCGACCATCGAGGCGTTCATCCCAAAGTCCTGGCCGCCCTTCTTGATCCCCTTCTCGACCGCGTTGAACCAAGGGATTCCGGCAATTTTGACGACCGCCACCATCTCCTTCTGGCTTTGGGCGAAAGCCGTCTCAGGCACCGCGAGGAGCCCAGCGGCAAGGACAGCACCGACCGTCGAGAGCAGTTCACGCCTGTTCATGTTTATCCTCCCTGCAGGCCTGGGGCCTGTGTATTGTGTTGTCGATTTTCCGGATCCCCGGAGGGGGCGCAGGCCCGGCGGCCCGGGCCTGAAACTGTAAAACGCGGGGCAACACCTCCTGCGCGCGAGTGGCAGAACCCGGTCGCGGGCTCCTGCGGTTGAACACGCGAGGGGCAGCCCGACGCAGCATCTTCTAACACCGGACGGCCCGGCGCAAGACCCGCCGCACCGGTATTTACGGTCTGGCGAAGAGGCGCGGCAGCATCGTTGCAGCAGGTGTCCTCACGCGACAGGAGAAGGCCCGAGCCAGGCTGATCTCGCGGACGCCCCGCCCGCGGCGGAAGCGGGCCGGCCTCTCGCCCCGCCTGAGGCGACGCCTTGCCGTGTCGGTTCCGACAGCAGGGGTCAACAGGCGGCAGCGCAAACGCGCGCGGAGCTTCGTGCTGCTTCTCTCGCTGTTCGAGGCGCTGTCCTAATGCGCTCCCATGTCCGGCGGCCATCGGACTCCAACGGCGCACCAGGACGCCACGACCTCACGAGCCGTCACCCCTCGGGTTGCAGACGCGCCTCGCTTCCGGTGCGCCGCGGGTCTGCGACGAGTAGACCCGCGGCTGAGCGGTCTTGGACGATCTTTCAGCGAACGCGGCTCAAAGCTCACCGCCGACAGGCGTCGGAGCGCCCGGCTTGGCGCTAAGCATATGGGCGAAAGTGACTTTGCATCCGGGCGATGACATCCACGCCCATCTGCAGAAGCAGATCCAGGATGTCGAGCGGCACCCAGTTTTCGCGGATCAGCCCCTCGTGGTGCAGGTAGAAATCCATCACCCGCATGGTGACAGGTCGCTGCGTCGGCCCCACGCCCAGGAAATTGTCGCCCGTGTGCATGGCAAAGACGCTGGGCCAGCCGCCGGTCACGGAGTAGGGCCCGTCGCCGATGCGGATGTAATGCCCGCCGCGAAACCTCGCCTTGTCTCCGGCGATCTCGTCCCATTGCCCGCCGCCCTTGCGGTTGGGAAAGGCGTTGCGGAACGGCAGCTGGTGGTAGTCCACGAAGCCTTGGAGCCCGCGCGTGGTGCCGATGCCCGAGGGGCCGTACCACATCATGCGGGGGTGCCAATGCTCCTTCTGCGGCATGTTCAGCAGCCCCTGGCGTCCGGCGCCGCTTTGATCGTTATAGCCGCCGAGCGTCTTGTGCATGGCCAGGGTCTGCCGGAGGCTGGCGGCGGAAAGCTCGGGATCGGTTGGGGTGAAGACCAGTCCGTCCCCGGTGATGGGCCCGGGCCACATGCCCTCCGTGCCGAGACTTGGGGCAATCGGCCAGAAGCCGGCCTGCCGGATTACGTCGAGCACATCCCAGAGGCAGTTGCTCTGCACGATCGCTCCGTCGCGAACCTCGTGGACCTCGCCGTAACGGATGTAGATCGGCCGCCCGGTGGCCGGGATCGTCAGCCAATCCTCCCGGAACGTCCCGCAGTAATGGCCGACCATCGCCACGTAGTCGCGCCCCTCGTAGCTTCCGCCCACGAGGATCGCGTCCCGCCGCTCGAGATCCGGAAACGAGCGGATCAAGGGCGCCCAGACCCTCGCCTCCACCTCCCCGACCCCCCGCATCTCGTTCAGCGGGTGGGAGCCGCGCCACTCCGCAGACGGATGGTAGAGATCGGCCAGAGCCGCTCCGATCCCGTCAGGCCCCGCTTCCGCAAGGGCCGCCAGCCGCTCGTAAAGCCGCCTCTTATTGGCCATATGCCCGGTTTCCATGCCTCTCTCCTTAAGGCGGGCTGCCGCCGCCGCAACTTTGGAACGTCAATTTGCATTCCTATGCAAACACATATTGCATTCGTATTCAATCGGTGTTAGCCATTCATTTGTCCGCTGCACTGACGACGCTCCAAAACACGGCCGGAACCGGGCCAAAAGCCCTGATCGCAGGATCGACGAGCCGCAATGGGAACACGGGGCCGCAAGAAGCCTCCGGCAAGGACGCACCGAACAGGAGGAACACCATGAGAGAGTTTTTGAAGTTGTCTGTCGCGGCCGGCGCGCTGCTCGCATCAGCCGCCCTCGCCCACGCCGAATGCGGCATTCCCGCCGGTTCGGTCCGGATTCTGTCGAACGATTTCGAGGCGCTTCACGTCGTCGCCCGCACGGCGGAGGAATGCGCCAGCCCGACCGTGAAGGTGTCGAAGAACCAGACGACGGAGCACAAGAATATCCAGGTTGCGGCGCTCACCACCAATCCGGCGACCTACACGGTCGCGGTGGTCGCCAACAACTCCGTCGTGCCGCTCCTGAATGCCGGCCTGGTGCGTCCGCTGGACGATCTCATCGCCAAGTACGGCCAGAACCTCACCGAAAGTCAGCTGATCCGCATCGACGGCAAGGTCATGGCCATCGCCTTCATGGCCAATGCCCAGCATCTGCACTACCGCAAGGACATTCTGGAAAAAGCCGGCCTTCAGCCCCCCAAGAGCTACGAGGATGTGCTGGCTGCAGCCAAGGTTATCCGCGAGAAGAACCTCGTCGCCAACCCGCTCGCCGCCAACTTCAAGCCCGGATATGACCTCGCGGCGGAATTCATCAACATGTATGCCGGCTATGGCGGCGAGTTCTTCGAGCCCGGCACCGCCAAGCTGGCGATCGACAATGAGAAGGGCGTGAAGGCCCTTGAAATGATGAAGGCGATGAGCGGCTACATGAGCCCCGATTTCATCACCTACAACACCAACGCGATCAAGCCGATCTGGGAAGCCGGGCAGGCGGCGATCCTCAACGCATGGGGTTCGCGTGCGGCAGCCATGATCGACAAGGCCGGCCCGGCCCCCGAGATCGCCGCGAACACGGTCCTGGCGGCGGCGCCGACCGTGGGCGGCGGCAAGATCCCCGCCGCGATGCTGTGGTGGGACGGGTTCGTCATCGCCAAGAACATCAGTCAGGAGGATGCCGAGGCATCGTTCCGCGCCATGATGCATGGAACGTCGCCGGAGGTCGCCAAGAAGCACGCGACCGTCGCAGCATGGCTGATCAAGGGCTACCAGCCCACCCCGGCCGCCGTTGGCGTTTTCGAGACCTTGAAAGGGGGCGCGAAGCCCTATCCGATGCTGCCCTATATGGGTCTCCTGCACACGGCGCTCGGCGACGGGCTGGCGCAGTTCATGCAGGGCCAGGAAAGCGCCAAGCAGGCCCTGTCGGACGTGACGCAGGCGTACAACACCGCTGCCAAGGGCGGCGGCTTTCTGAACTTACCGGCATTCGAACCGAATGCCTATGGGGAAGGGGGCGGTTTGCCCCCTTCCGACCAGACGGAATCGCGCATTGTCGATGACGGGGTCGCAGCATGCCGCATAAAACCTTTCTGACCTTCATCCTGCCGTCCCTGTTCGTGATGCTGCTGTTCATCGCGCTTCCGATCGTGTCGGTCGCCTACCAGTCCCTGTACATCGAGCACGAGCAGGTTCTCACGACAGTGCAGAACTGCGGCCCCTTCGGTTGCACGACCGAGTCTCGGGTGGACGCGGCCGCGATGGAGAAAGCCCGCAGGGAACAGCCGATGGGCCGGTTCAACTGGCTCGGCACCTACACGAATCCCAGCCATCTGGCCGTCGACGAGGTCAGGGAGATCTGGCGCACCAGCCCGAATCTCCTATCTGCGGCCGCAGGGATCTTCAACCTGCCCCTGTACAGCGCGCTCGCCTTCACCCTCGCCTTCACCTTCATCGTGACGCCTCTGGTCATCGTGCTCGGGTTCATCATCGCGGTGGCGGTCAATTCCATTCCCAGCCTCATCAAGGGGCCGGTCATCTTCTTCTCCCTGCTGCCGATGATCGTGACGCCGCTGGTCGGATCGCTGGTCCTTTTCTGGATGATCGACTCCCAGGGCGTGATCGGAGCGACCCTCCAACGGATCTTCAACGACCCGCAGCTCTCGCTCAAGGCATCCCCGACGCTCACGTGGATCATGCTCCTGGTCTACGGCGTCTGGCATTCGGCCCCCTTCAGCTTCGTGGTGTTCTATGCGGGTCTCCAGACGGTGCCCGGCGACACCCTCGAGTCCGCCATGATCGACGGGGCAAGCGCCTGGGAGCGGATCCGCTTCGTGGTGATCCCCCATCTTGCGCCCCTGGCCACCTTCGTCGCCTTGATGCAGCTGATGGACAATTTCCGGGTCTTCGAACCGATCGTCGGCTTCAGCGCCTCGGCCAATGCGACCTCGCTGAGCTGGCTGATCTTCAACGACCTGCGCAGCACCGACGTCCCCTTGTTCGGCTCGGCTGCCGCCACCTCGATGCTGACGATCATCGGCGTGCTCATCCTGCTCACCCCGGTCCTGTTGCGGACCTGGCGCGACTTCAATCGAAAGGCGTGAGAGGGCGCTATGCAAAGCCAGAAACGCCGTCATTCCCCCGCCCTGCTCGCCCTCTCCGGCGGGATCGTGATCCTGTGGCTCTTCCTCGCCGCATTCCCGTTCCTGTGGACCGCCTGGGGGTCCTTCAAGGTCGAAGCCGATTTCTTTTCCCGAACCGACTGGCTCAACGCCATCTATGGCCCGAAGACCATCGCGCAGACCGGCGGCCCCTTCACGGGCGACGGCTACCACGGCGCCTGGGTGCTTCAGCAGTTCTGGGTTTCCGCCGCCAACACCATCATCGTCACCCTGTCCGTGGTGGTGATCTCGCTGACCATCGGCACCCTCGGCGGCTATGCCCTGGCAAGGTCCGGGTTCCGCTACACGTTCTGGATCCTGATCGCGGCCCTGGTGTTTCGCGCCATGCCGCATGTCACGCTGGTCTCCGGCTATCTGCTGCCGTTCTTCCAGCTCAACATCTGGGGACACCTGCCGACCACCATCATCGTGCTGGTGGCGATCAATCAGCCGTTCACCCTCTGGATGCTGCATTCCTTCTTCCTGTCGATCCCCAGGGACCTCGACGAGAGCGCCCTGGTCGACGGCTGCACGCGGTTCCAGGCCTTCCGGATGGTGGTGATCCCCGTCATGTGGCCGGGCGTGGTCACCACGGGGCTGTTCAGCTTCCTTCTTGCCTACAACGACTTCACGGTCACGGCGATGCTGCTCACGCAGGACAACCAGACCATGGTGCCGAAGATCGCCAGCTTCCTCGGCTCGACCCAAGCCGAGGGCAAGGTGATGTACGCGGTCGCCGCGGTGGTGTCGGCGATCGCGCCGCTCTTCGTGCTCGTGCTGTTCTTCCAGAAGCAGATCGTGAGCGGCCTGACCGCCGGCGCGGTGAAAGGATAGGGGAGCCCCATGGCGGAAATCCGTCTCAAGAACGTCACCAAGCGCTTCGGCTCCTACGTCGGCGTGGACAATTTCAGCCTGGATATCGCCGATCAGGAGTTTCTGGTGCTGCTCGGGCCTTCAGGCTGCGGCAAGACCACCACCATGCGCATGATCGCCGGGCTGGAGGAAGTGACCGAGGGCGAGATCTGGCTCGGCGGCCGCATGGTCAACAACCTCGAGCCGAAGGACCGCGACATCTCCATGGTCTTTCAGAGCTATGGCCTCTATCCGAACATGACGGTCTACGAGAACATCCGCTTTCCGCTGCGCGTGCGAAAGGTCCCGGCCGACCAGCACAAGGACCGGGTGATGAAGGCCGCCCGCATGGTCGAGCTGGTGGAATTCCTCGACCGCCGTCCGGCGGAGCTGTCCGGCGGCCAGCGCCAGCGCGTGGCCCTGGGCCGGGCGATCGTGCGCGAACCGACCGTGTTCCTGATGGACGAGCCCCTGTCGAACCTCGACGCCAAGCTGCGCGTGTCCACGCGGGCGCAGATCAAGAACCTTCAGCATACGCTGAAGACCACCACGATCTACGTCACGCACGACCAGATCGAGGCCATGACGCTCGCCGACCGCGTGGTGGTCATGAACAAGGGCCTCATCCAGCAGGTCGGCACGCCCACCGAAATCTATGACGCCCCCGCCAACACCTTCGTGGCGAGCTTCATCGGCTCGCCGGCCATGAACCTGATCGAGGGCGCGATCGCGGGCGGCGTCTTCGAAGCGCCGCACACCCGCGTGGAGGGGCTTCCCAGCGGCCTGTCCGGTCCGATCACCCTCGGCTTTCGCGCGGAGGATGCCGCCATCGTCCAGGGCAACGGACAGGTGGCGGCCCCGGTCTATGCCATCGAGCTGCTCGGGGAGGCATCGATGATCAGCTACCGCATCGGCGACAGCCTGGTCTCGATCAAGGCCCCCAAGGAGTACCGGGCCGAGATCGACGATATCGTCCATGCTGCGGTTCCCGCAGCCATCTGCCACCTGTTCGACAAGTCCACCGGAAAGCAGGTCTGGGCCGGCAACATCCGTGAGGGCACATCGGAACGGCGCCGTGGGTCATTGACGTAAGCGGCTGAGGATTGGAAGAGGCGCATGATCGAACATCTGAAACGCGGCAAGCCCGAAGCCGACCGGGCCGAGGACGACGCCAAGGTCCGCGCCCTGGTCGAGACGACCCTGAAGGACATCGAAGACCGCGGCGACGCGGCGGTGCGGGATTTGTCCGAAAAGTTCGACAAGTACGCGCCTCCCTCCTTCCGCCTGTCGCCATCCGAGATCGAGGCTCTCATGAGCCAGGTCTCGGCGCGCGACATGCACGACATCCGGTTCGCCCAGGCGCAGGTCAGGAACTTCGCCCAGGCGCAGCGGGATTCCATGCGCGATATCGAGATCGAGACCCTGCCGGGAATCGTCCTCGGCCACAAGCACATCCCGGTGCAGTCGGTCGGCTGCTACGTGCCTGCGGGCAAGTTCCCGATGGTCGCCTCGGCGCATATGTCGGTTGCCACCGCGTCCGTTGCGGGCGTGCCGCGCATCCTGGCCGCGACGCCGCCGTTCCAGGGCGCTCCAAACCCGGCGGTGATCGCCGCCATGCATCTCGGCGGCGCGCACGAAATCTATGTGCTCGGCGGGATTCAGGCGATCGGCGCCATGGCGATCGGCACCGAAACCATCGCTCCCGTGGACATGCTGGTGGGACCGGGCAACGCTTTCGTGGCGGAGGCCAAGCGCCAGCTTTACGGCCGCGTCGGCATCGATCTCTTTGCCGGCCCGACAGAGACCATGGTGATCGCCGACGAGACCGTCGACGCCGAGATGTGCGCCACCGACCTGCTCGGACAGGCCGAGCACGGCTACAACTCCCCTGCCGTGCTGGTGACCAACTCGCGCAGGCTCGCGGAAGGAACCCTGGCCGAGATCGACCGGCTGCTGAAGATCCTGCCCACGGCGGGCACGGCGGGCGTGAGCTGGCGCGACTACGGCGAGGTCATTCTCTGCGACACCTACGACGAGATGCTGGCTGTCGCCAACGACATCGCGTCCGAGCACGTGCAGGTCATGACCGACCGGGACGACTGGTTCCTGGAGCACATGCACAGCTATGGGGCGCTGTTCCTCGGCCCGCGCACGAACGTGGCCAATGGCGACAAGGTGATCGGCACCAACCATACCCTGCCCACCAAGAAGGCGGGACGCTACACCGGCGGCCTCTGGGTCGGAAAGTTCCTGAAGACCCACAGCTATCAGCGCGTGCTGACCGACGAGGCGGCGGCGATGATCGGGGAATATTGCTCGCGGCTCTGCATTCTCGAGGGCTTCGTCGGCCACGCGGAACAGGCAAACGTGCGCGTCCGCCGCTATGGTGGGCGCAATGTCCCCTACGGGCAGGCGGCGCTGCCCCAGGATGCTCCCGCGTGAAGCCAGGAATGCATTGATCATGCAGTTGCCCCGCACACCCTCGTTCCGGCTTGACGGCCGCCGGGCCCTCGTGACCGGCGCCTCGTCCGGCATCGGTCTCGGCTGCGCGGTCGCGCTGGCCGAACAGGGCGCTCATGTGGTTCTCGCGGCGCGGTCGGCGGACAAGCTCGGCGAGGCCGTTGCGGCGCTTCACCGGGAGGGCTTCAGCGCCGCGGCGCTCCAAATGGATGTCGCCGACATCGCCGCCACCGCACGGGAGGTGGCCGAACACGGTCCTTTCGACGTCCTGGTCAACAGCGCCGGCATAGCCCGCCACTCTCCCGCGGTCGAAACGATGCCGGACGACTTCGACGCCGTCGCCGACCTCAACATCCGCGGCGCCTTCTTCGTCACCCAGGCCGTGGCGAAGGGGCTGCTGGCGGCGGGTAAGCCCGGCTCCCTGATCAACATCTCGTCCCAGATGGGCCATGTGGGCGGCATCGACCGGTCGGTCTACTGCGCCACCAAGCACGCGGTCGAGGGCTTCACCAAGGCCATGGCGATCGAGTGGGGGCGGCACGGCATTCGGGTGAATACCCTCTGCCCCACCTTCATCCGCACGCCCCTGACGGAGGCCACATTCAGAGATCCCGCGCGGCTCGGCTGGCTCGAGGAGAAGATCAAGATCGGCCGCACCGGACTGGTGGAGGACATCATGGGCGCAGTCGCCTTTCTGGCGTCCGACGCTTCGGCCCTGATGACCGGCGCGGCTCTCATGATCGACGGAGGCTGGACGGCGGACTGATGGCAAACGAGAAGGTCACATCGCTTGACGTCGCCAGGCGGGCAGGGGTCAGCCAATCGGCCGTGTCGCGGGTCTTCACGCCTGGCGCCTCCGCATCCAAGCGCACCATCGAAAAGGTGCGCCGCGCGGCTGCCGAACTGGGCTACCGCCCCAATGTGCTGGCCCGCTCGCTGATCACCGGGCGCAGCCGGATCATCGGCCTCGTGGTCGCCTATCTCGAAAACTACTTCTATCCCGAGGTGGTGGAGCGCCTGTCGGTCGCCCTGCAGGAGCAGGGCTACCACGTCCTCGTCTTCATGGCCGCTCCCACGGTAGGGGACGTGGAGGGCGTCCTGCAGGAGATCCTCGACTATCAGGTCGACGGCATCGTGCTGGCCTCGGTCTCCATGTCTTCGATCCTCGCCGAGCAGTGTCAGTCCCTCGACATTCCGGTGGTGCTTTTCAACCGTGATCAGGACGACCCCCGCCTCAGCAGCGTGACGACGGATAATCGCGCAGGCGGCCGCGCCTTGGCGGATCTGCTCGTGTCGCTCGGACATCAGCGCATCGCCTACATCGCAGGCTTCGAGGGGGCTTCGACCCAGCGCGACCGAGAACTCGGTTTCCGCGAGGGCCTGGCCGCCGCCGGGCAGGAGCTTGTCGCCCGTGGCGTGGGCAACTTCCAGCATCCCCTGGCGCAGGAGGCGGCGCGCCGGATGTTCGACTGCACCACGCCGCCGGACGCGGTCTTCGTCTGCAACGATCACATGGCGTTTGCGGTCATGGACGTCCTGCGGTTCGAGCTTGGGTTGAGAATCCCTGAGGACGTTTCGGTGGTCGGCTTCGACGATGTGCCGCCCGCCGCCTGGCCGGCCTACAACCTTACGACCTTTCGCCAGAGGGTGAACAGGATGGTGGCCGAAACCGTGTCCACTCTGATTGATCGCATTGAGGCCAAGAACGCCGAGCCCCGGCGGGTCAAGATCGACGGCGCGCTCATCGTGCGCAAGTCGACCCGCAGCCAGGAAAGATGAAGAACATGAAGGGCTTCGACCCGAAATGGCGCGATGTTCCCCATTTCATCATCGGGATCACCAAGGAGATCTGGGAGGATCGCGAGATCGCGAGCCTGACCCACCGCTATGCACCGGGTCTGATCGTGCGCTCGCCGGCTTCCGTCGTGATCGACAACAGCCGCGTGATCGCCGCCACCATGGCGACCCTGGCCGAGTTCCCCGACCGCCAGCTTCCGGGGGAGGACGTGATCTGGTGCGAAGACCCCGAGGGGGCCGACGAGAGGAGCGACGCGTTTCTCTCGTCGCACCGCCTGATCTGCACCGCCACCCATACCCGCCCCGGCGCCTACGGACCGCCCACCGGACGACGGGTCGCCTACCGCATCATTGCCGATTGCGCGATCAGCCATGACCGGGTCAACGACGAATGGCTCGTGCGCGACCAGGGAGCCATCGTCCGCCAGCTCGGATTCGACGTGGTGGAATGGACCAGGGATCTGATCGAGCGCGAGGGCGGCCCGGAGCATTGCGTCAAGCCGATGAGTCCGGCCAACGACGTGGCCGGTCCCTACACCCGCCGCGGCAACGACAACGAATGGGGCCAGCGATTCGCCCATATCCTGACCCGGATCATGGCCGCCGACATGGCGGTGATTCCGGCCGAATACGACCGCGCCTGTAATCTCGAGTATCCGGGCGGCGTGTCCGGCCTCGGCTGGTCCGATGCCGACCAGTTCTGGATGGGGCTGCGGGCGGCCTTCCCCGATGCGGCGTTCAAGATCGAGCACGTCATCGGCCGGGACGATCCGATGATGCCGCCCCGGGCCGCCTTGCGCTGGTCGCTTACCGGCAAGCATGCGGGCTGGGGGGCGTTCGGCACGCCGACCGGGGCCGAGGTCTACATCATGGGCATGAGCCAGGCCGAGTTCGGCCCATGGGGCCTGCGCCGCGAATACACGCTGATCGACGAAACCGCGATCTGGAAGCAGATCATTCTGGCAAAAGGCTGAGGGGGAGCGCCATGAAGGGCTTTCAGGACAGGTTCACGGACCTGCCCGACTACATCATCAAGATCACCAAGGAGATCTGGGAGGATCGCGGCCTCGCGACCCTGCGCCACTACTACGCGCCGGATCTGCCGATGCGCTTTCCCGCCGGGCTCGTCATCGGCAACCAGGCGGTGATCGACGGGACCCTGGCCACCCTGGCGGAATTTCCGGAGCGGCAGCTCCTCGCCGAGGACGTGATCTGGTCCGGCGACGAGGACGAGGGCTTCCTGTCCTCGCACCGGCTGGTGACCTCGGGCACGCATCTCGGCCACGGGGTGTTCGGCGAGCCCACCGGCCGCCGCTTCGAGATCCGCGCCATCGCCGACTGCGCCGCCAAGAACGATGTCATCTATGACGAGTGGCTGATCCGCGACAATTCAGGCATCGTGAAGCAACTGGGCATGGAGCCGAAGCGCTTCGCCATCGACCAGATCCGCCGCGAGGGCGGGCCCGAAAAGGCCATCCGTCCCTTCACCCCCGCGGCGGACGTGCAGGGCGGCTATACCTCGCGCGGCAACGACAACGAGTGGGGCCAGCGGCTGGCCGATATCCTGACCCGGATCATGGACAAGGATATCGCGGTCATCCGCGCCGAATACGACCGCGCGGTTCGCGTGGAGCACCCTGGCGCGGTGGGCGGCTGGTCCTGGGACTTCGCCGATTTCCGCTGGATGCAGTTGCGCGCGGCCTTTCCGTCCGCCCGTTTCGAGGTTCATCACGTCGTCGGCCGGTCCGATCCGGCCCAACCCCACCGCGCCGCCGTGCGCTGGAGCCTCGACGGCAAGCATGACGGCTTCGGCGCCTTCGGCGCGCCCACCGGCGCACCCGTGCACGTCATGGGCATCACCCATGCGGAGTTCGGGCCGTGGGGCCTGCGCCGGGAGTTCACCCTCTTTGACGAAATCGCGATCTGGAAACAGATCCATCTGCACACCGGAGACGTTTCATGACACCGCAAGACATGGAGGCTCGGATCGTCCGCTACGGCGACCTCAAGCCCTGCAAGACCGCCTTCATCGACGCCCATACCCCGGGCAGTGACCAGAAGGAGAACTTCACGATCATCGGCGGAGGGGTCTCGGAGAGCCCCGACCAGCACGTTCACATCAAGGACACGCCCGGCTTCAACATCGGCGCCGCGGGCCAGCCTCCCAAGTGCCGCAACTCGCTGCACAGCCACCGCACGGCGGAGGTGTTCTTCGTGCTCAAGGGGCGCTGGCGCTTCTTCTGGGGCCGCTGGGGCAATGCCGGCGAAGTGGTGCTGGAAGAGGGCGACATCATCAACATTCCCACGGGCATTTTCCGCGGCTTCGAGAACATCGGCACCGATTACGGGATGATCATGGCGATCCTCGGCGGCGACGATGCCGGCGGCGGCGTGATCTGGGCCCCGCAGGTGATCGAGGACGCCAAGGACCACGGCCTCGTCCTCGGCGAGAACGGCAAGCTCTACGATTCGAAGAAGGGCCAAAGCCTCCCCGAGGGCGTGAAGCCCATGCCCCTCCTGACCGAGGCTGAACTCAACGCCTTCCCGGAGCTTTCCGCCACCGATCTGCTGCCCGGCTACGTGGCTCGCTACTGGGACCTCATGGCGCTCGCCGGCAAGGCTCCCGCCAAGGTGATCGGCCCGGATGCCCTTCTCAAGGACCGGCCCGGCTTCGAGGTGGAATTCCTGACCCGCGGGTCCATTCCCGAGGACCCCTATGTGGTCGACCGGCATGAGGTCTTGATGGTCATGCGCGGCCACTGGCGCCTGTCCTGGGACGGCGGCGAGACCGCGCTCGCGCCGGGCGACACCTGCGCCGTTCCGCCAGGGCTGAGGCACAGCCTCGTCCCGTCCATGACGGGCGAGGCCAGCCTCTACCGGGTGCGCAACACCGACGATCCCGCCGGGCCCACGCATCGCCATTGAGCCGATCATATCAAAGGGGGGCTCAGGTCTGCCGCACGCTTCCTGAGCCTGGAGCACCCCGACAAGGCCGATGCGGAACCTATCTGCGGGCTGGAGGACCAACATGGACGACACGCTTCTGACGCTGCTGCGCCGCGTCGACACTCCGACCGTCTGCAACGCGATCGAGGTGGCCCAGGGCAGACGCGGCTTCCAGGCCTTCACCCGCGGCACGATGCTGTGCTCCGCGCCTGAAGAGCCGGCCATCGTGGGCTACGCGGCCACGGCGAAGATCTCGGGCCGCGCTCCGCCGACGGAGGATCCGGCGGTCATCCGCGCGCGCCGCATGGCGTATTACCGGATGATGGCCGAAGCCCCGCAGCCCTCGGTCGCCGTGATCGAGGATGTGGATGATTCCGATTGCGTCGGCGCCTTTTGGGGCGAGGTCAATACGACGATCCACAAGGGCTTCGGGATGTCCGGCGCGCTGACGAACGGGGTCATGCGCGATCTAGGCGATCTGGCTCAGGGATTTCCGGTGGTGGCCGGCTCGATCGGGCCGAGCCATGGCTTCGTGCATGTCCTGGATATCGGCACGCCCGTGACGGTCTTCGGCCTGACGGTCGCCCCCGGCGACCTGGTTCACGCCGACCGGCACGGCGCGGTCGTGGTCCCGCCCGACGTGATCCCGATGCTATCCTCCGCGATCCGCAAGATGCAGGAGACCGAAGCGCTCGTGCTGGTGCCGGCGCGCAGCCCGGGCTTCGACTTCGCAGCCTTCGAGACCGCCTGGCTCGCGTTCGAGAGGGCTCGGACCTGACATGACGGAGGACGAGCCTGAGCCGGAGATCTCCCAGGCCGAGCTTGACGCGCAGATCGCCCGATCGGGCCTTCAGCTGTCGCCGGGCGAGCGGAGCAACGTTCTGACGACGGCGCGGTACCTGCAGCGGGCGGCCGCCCTCGTCAGAACTTACAACCCGGTCGCGGGGGAGAGCGGGGATTGAACCCTCTGGACCTGTCGATCACCGAGGCGGGGGCAAGGCTGCGCGACGGCACGCTCACGTCGCTTGCCCTCACGCAGGCCCATCTGGAGCGGATTGCCCTGGTCGATCCGACCATTCATGCCTTTGTCGCGGTCATGGAGGAAAGAGCCTTGGCTGCGGCCGCGCAAGCCGACGACGAGCTGGCGCGAGGGGAGGATCATGGTCCGCTCCACGGCATTCCCGTTGCCCTCAAGGACCTGATCGATGTCGGGGGCGTCGCGACCGCCTGCGGCTCTCACCTGCGGGCCGGGCATGTGGCCGCCGAGGATTCCGAGGTTGCGCGCAGGCTCGTCCGGGCCGGAGCCGTGCTGCTCGGCAAGGTTGCCACCTACGAGTTTGCTCTCGTGGGCCCGAGCTTCGATCAACCGACGCCCCCGGCCGCCAATCCCTGGAGCCTGGACCACATCACCGGGGGCTCGTCCTCAGGTTCCGCCGCCGCCGTGGCGGCCGGCATGGTGCGCAGCGCCATCGGCACGGACACCGGCGGATCGATTCGGAGCCCGGCCGGTTATTGCGGCGTCGTAGGCCTGAAGCCCACCTTCGGACGCGTCTCTCGGCGCGGGGTGTTCCCCCTGTCGCCCAGCCTCGACCATGTCGGCCCCATCAGCGCCTCCGTGGCCGAGGCGGCGATGACCCTCGACGCCATCGCCGGACCCGACCCGTGCGATCCGGCGAGTTCAGGGCAGACGGTCGCGCCTGCCGCGAGCTGTCTCGGGCAGGGTATTGAGGGCCTGCGCATCGCCTACGGCCGCGACTGGTTCGCACGGGATCCCGCGCTGACGCCCGAAGTTCTGACCGCCATCGACGACGCCGTCTCGCAGCTCAGCCTGCTCGGCGCGCGCATCGAGGAGGTGCGGCTCCCCAGCTATGATCTCCTCGAGGCGGCAGGCGCCGTGATCCTGCATGCGGAGTCGCTGGAGGTTCATCGAGCCGCAATGCTGGCGCGCGGCGCGGAATACGGCCGCCAGGCCTATCAGAGACTGGCCGCGGGCATTGGTCTGACCGAAAGCGATCTTGTCCAGGCGCGACAGGTCGGGAGAGCGCTGCGCGACGCCATCGACGCCGACATTTTCACCCGCCACGATGTGCTGGTAACGGCGAACACGCTCGCGACCGCGCCGCCCGTTGCCGATTTCCGGGGCAAGGGGCCGAAATGGACCGCGATGCGCACCTTGCCGTTCAACGTGACCGGCCATCCATCCCTTGCTCTTCCCGTTGGCTTCGCCGGAGGCCTGCCCGTCAGCATGCAGATCGTCGGCAGGGCCTTCGACGAGGCGCAGATTTGCCGCGTCGGCGCAGCGTTCGAGCGCTCGACCGATCACTCGGTCCAGCGCCCGCCGCCGATCCCGCGGCTCCACGACGCCGCTTGAAGCGGCGCTTACCCCTGCAGCCGGTCGAGCCGCAGCTGCGCCGCGCGCCGGTGGCCTTCCAGGGTTTCGCTCGCGCTCTGGCGAACCGCCGGGGGAGCCACGGCTTTGACCGCCCTTTCATCCAGCCATTGATGGGTGCAGATCTTCACGTAGGACCCGACCCACAGGCCGCCCGTGTAAGCGCCCGCACCCATGGTGGGGAGGGTGTGATTGGTGCCGCAGCACTTGTCCGAGTACACGACGCTGGCATTCTCGCCGATGAACAGGGAGCCGTAATTGCGCAGCTTCTCTGCGGTCGCATGAGGGTCCGACGTGTGCACCTGCAGGTGCTCGGCGGCGATGAAGTCGGAATAGGCGATCATGGCGGCTTCGTCCCTGCACAGGACGATCTCGCCGTAATCCTGCCAGGCGACGCCGGCCACATTGGCGGTCGAGAGCGTCTCCAGCTGGCGGGTAACCTCCGCCCATGTGGCCTCGGCCAGCGCCCTGTCGGTCGTGATGAGTCCGACGCGGGTGCGCACGTCATGCTCGGCCTGGGCCAGCAGGTCCGTGGCGATCATCTCGGCGTCGCCCGTGTGATCGGCCACGATGAAGATCTCGCTTGGGCCCGCGAGCTGGTCGATGCCGACGCGGCCGAACACCTGGCGCTTGGCCTCGTTCACATAGGCGTTGCCCGGCCCCATGATCTTGTGGACCGCAGGCACGGTTTTTGTCCCATAGGCCATGGCCGCGATGGCCTGAGCGCCCCCGATCTTGAAAATGCGGTCGGCGCCCGACAGGTGGCAGCCGGCGATCATCGCCTTGTGGGCATTCGGCGGGAGGCAGGCGATGACCTCGTCCACCCCGGCGACCTTTGCCGGCACGATGGTCATGATCGGGGCCGAGAGCAGGGGGTAACGCCCACCGGGCACATAGCAGCCGACCCGCTCGATGGGGATCACCCGGTGGCCGAGGTGCAGCCCGGGCAGGGCCTCGATCTCGAGCGGCAGGATGGTGGCCAGCTGGGCTTGCGCAAAACGACGCACATTGTCGATGGCGAACTCGTTGTCGGCGCGGGTCTGGGGATCGAGCTCGGCCAGCGCTTCGGCGCGCTCTGCCTCAGTCACCTCGAAAGCCTCGAGGTCGGCGTTGTCGAACCTCTTGGAATATTCGCGCAGGGCGGCGTCGCCCCGCTTGCGCACGTTCTCGATCACCTCAGTGACCAGAGCCCCCACGGGAGCGTTGTCGCTGACCGAATCGCGCTTGGGCGCCTTGATGAAGGTCACGCTGTCGTGCTGTGCGAAATCCTGGTGCGTCATGGCTGTCAAACCCCTCGATTGGCTGCGGGCCCGATCACGAGGGCTCACGAAATTAGTTCTTGCATACGTATTCAATCTTTGCCAATCTTTTTTGAGGGCATTGAAGCCGCATGCTCTCGCTCGTTCGGCACCTGAGTTCTCCATCGGGAGATGGTCCTGTGCCGTCGGTCTATCCCGTCCGGAGTTCGGCCCCGCCCCATGGTCACGGCACTCACCACACCCGAACCGCCCCTGCTGCTGCTGCCGGGCACTCTCTGCGACGAACGGGTGTTCGCCCCGCTGATGGATCGCCTGCCGGGGCGCAGGACGCTCGTGGGCGACATGACAGGCGCCGGCACGACGCCGGCGCTGGCCGAGAAAATCCTCGCTGGGGCGCCGCCGCGCTTTGCCGTCGCAGGGTTCTCCCTGGGGGGCATCGTCGCTCTCGAGATGATCGCTCAGGCGCCCGACCGGATCGAGCGGATCGCCTTGATCGACACGACGGCCCGGCCCGACCCGAAGGCCAATGCCGCCGCGCGGCATCGCTCCGTCAAGCGGGCGCGGGAGGCGGGCGTTGCAAGCTACATCGACGATACCTGGCCCCTGCCCGTTGCTCCGGTGAATGCCGGGGCGAACGAGTTGCGGGCCCTGCTCGTCAGCATGGCCGAAAGAGGCGGCGCCGCCGTTCTGGCCAGTCAGAGCGAGGTGGCGATTCATCGTGCAGACAGCCGCCCGCGTCTGAAGGAGATCACGGTGCCGGCGCTGGTCCTGTGCGGTGCGGAGGACAGGGTCTGCCCCCCCGAGCTGCACCGTGAGATCGCCCGCCTGATCCCAGGCGCGAGGCTGGCGATCATCCCCCATGCCGGGCATTTCGCCCCCATCGAAAATCCGGATGCGGTTGCCTCGCACATGCGCGACTGGCTTGCCGCTCCAGTCAACCAACTGAGTTTATCGCGAGTTTAAGATGCCACAGAGCCCCCGGGAGGAAACCATGACTGAGGCGGAGAGCGTCGCCAAGACCAAGCTTGCAGCGCGTGCGCGGGAAGACCATCCGGCGACCGAGAAGGTGATGCAGGTCGAGCGCCACGACTATGTTGACCTGGCGCCGACCAACCGCCCTCGCAGCCAGAGCCTGCGCGGGTTCGACGATTGCTACACCGACATCGTCGATTACATCGTTCGCTGCACCCACAAGATCTGGGACGAACGCGATGTGGGTCTGATCTACACCCACTACACCCACAACGCCGTGGTCTACGGAGCCCTGGGCACGCTCTATTCCCGCGAGGAGGTGGTGCGCGATACGATCCAGCGCCTGGTCTCCATGCCGGAGCGCCGCGGCATGGCCACTCACGTGATCTGGCGCGGCAACGACGAGGAAGGGTTCTACACATCGCATCTCGTCACCGGCTCGGGCCGCCACACCCAGTTCGGCCACTATGGCGAGCCGACCGGGCGCACCTTCACGTCGCGGACGATTGCCGACTGCATGGTCTACGAGAACAAGATCTACCGCGAATGGGTGGTGGCCGATTCCATGGCCGTCATCAAGCAGCTCGGCCTCGATCCGCACGCCTTCGCCGAGAGGTTCGCGCGGGCGCATTTCGAGAAGGGCTTCGCCAACCTGGACATCGGCGAGAATCGCCGGCTTCTGGGGCAATACCCGCCCGAGGCGGAAGCCGATGTTTCGCTGGCCCACAACCCTCTCGAGGAAGACACCCTGCGCTGGCTGCACGAAGTGTACAACAAGCGCATGTTCGGCAAGATCAGGGACGTCTATTCGCCGACCGCCCAGTGGCATGGACCGCTCATGAAGGAACTCTACGGCCAGGCGGCGGTGCTGCACCAGACCATGGCGCTCGTGGGTTCGATCCCCGACTGCTCCTATGCGCCCCAGCACATCTGCTCGGTTCCTTGCGAGGAGGGAGGCCACAAGGTCGCCGTCCGCTGGATCATGGAAGGCCATCACATCGGCTACGGCCTTCTCGGCCAGCCCAGCGGCCAGCGCCTACAGGTGATGGGCATGTCCCATTTCCATTACAAGAACGGCAGGATCGTCGACGACTGGACCGTCTACGACGAACTGTCCTTGCTCATGCAGGTCAAGCTCGGCCAGATGACGTCGGCCAGCAAGTGACGGGCAGGGCCGAGATCAGGCGAATCGCGCCAGCGAGAACGGCGCGAGGCTCGCATCTCCCCCTGATCCGGTGAGCATGCGTGCAACGGCCTCGCCGATGCCGGCCGAATGCTTGAAGCCGTGCCCCGAGCACGCGGAGATGACGGTGACGCGCTCCATTCTCGGGTGCCGGTCGATGATGAAGCCGGAATCGGGCGTCACCGTATAGAGGCACACGGCCGACTTCGCGGCACGTGCGTCAACGCCCCTGAGGCGGCCGGCAAGGTGGCTGTTGTAGAGCGCCTCGGCCTCTGCGGGAGCCACCGTCCGATCCACATGGTCGGGCGACGTGGCGACCCGGTATTGCTCCGTGGCGGCCTTGAGCAGACCTGTGCCGGGAACGGAGGGAAATCCATAGAAATAGGCATCGTCCGCATCGCCGTGCATCCAGATGAAGGTCGGAAACCGATCAGGGGAGTACATGCGATCGTCGACGGGAAACCAGTGAAGGACCTGCCGGTTCACGGTCAGCAGGCGGCTGAACGGCTCCCCAAGGAGGTGTCCCGTCCAAGCGCCTGCCGCCACCACGGCCCGGTCAGCCTCGATCATCTGCCCGTCCGCGTGAATGCGCACGCCGCCGGCGTGCTGGGAGACCGCCATGACGGAAGCCTGCATGACGGTCGCGCCCTTCCGGCGAGCCATGCTCAACTGCGCCGAGATGCAGCGCTCCGGGTATACGAAGCCGCCGCCCGGCTCGAAATAGGCCTGTGCGTCCTCGGCGGCCTGGATCTGCGGAAAGCGGCGCATCACATCCCCGCCGCTGAGGATCTCGTGGGGGATGCCGAACTCTCTCGCATTCTCCATGGAGCGGCGCACGAAATCCGTCTTGCCATGGTGGACGGAGTTCACGGTCGATCCCATGATAAGGCAGCCGCTGGCGTTCAGGAGGTGATCGCCGGTCTGGCTTTCGAGCTCCCGCCAGATCCGATGTGAAGCAAGGGCCAAGGGCACATAGGCCTCGCCCTCTCCGACGGCGCAGCGCGTGATCCGGGTTTCACCATGGCTCGAACCTTGGCTGTGAGGAGGCGCGTACTGGTCGACACCCACCACGCTGACCCCCAGCATGGCGAGTTGGCAGAGCACCGCGGCTCCCATCGCGCCGAGCCCCACGACTGCTACGTCCGTCCGATGCGACACGCTCATCCTGATCCCGAGACGGCCGTTTCGACGACAGGCCAGAGCCCAGCCATAATGGCCTTTGATCTCAAGTGCAAACAGCTGGTATGGGTACGCGCTCCGGACGCCGACAAGGGCTGAAGGCCAGAATAAGGAGGACGCTATGCTGCTCTCGACCGACCGAATCCTGACTACCCATGTGGGCAGCCTGCCTCGCCCGCAGCAGGTCGTCGATCAGCTCTTCGCCCAGGATGCAGGCGAGAGCTACGCGCCGGACGTTTTCGACCGCGTCATGACATCGGCCGTCGCGGAGGTCGTGGGCGCGCAGATCGACACCGGAATCGACGTGGTCAGCGACGGCGAGATGAGCAAGATCTCGTACGCGACCTACATCCGCCACCGTCTCACGGGGTTCGAGATCGGAGAGATGCCGCGCACGGTTCCGAAGGATCTCGACGACTATCCCGACTACAAGGAGAGGCTGGCGCGCCTGGGAGCAACGCCCAAGTACCACCGGCCGATCTGCTGCGGCCCCATCGCCACCAAGGATCTGTCGTCGCTGGAAAAGGACATTGCCAATCTCAAGGCGGCCGCATCCCAGGCCGGAGCCCCCGAGGCGTTCATGAACGCGGCCTCGCCAGGGGTCATCGCCGTCTTTCAGCCGAACAAGCACTACGGCAGCCAGGAAGAATACATCGAGGCTCTTGCCGAGGCCATGCGGGCCGAATACGAAATGATCGTCGCGGCAGGGCTCATTCTTCAAATCGACAGCCCCGATCTCGCCATGGGACGCCACATCAGGTTCCGGGATGCGGACGAAGCCGAGTTCCTGCGCAATGCCGCCCTCCAGGTCGAAGCCTTGAACCACGCCCTGCGCAACGTACCTGCCGACCGGGTGCGCATGCACATCTGCTGGGGCAATTACGAGGGTCCGCACACCCATGACATTCCGCTTGAGACGATCGTCGGAACGGTCCTGAAGGCGAAACCCCAGGCCTATCTTTTCGAGGCTTCGAACCCCCGCCATGCCCATGAATGGGCCGTGTGGGCGAAAACGGCGATCCCGGACGACAAGGTGCTGATCCCGGGCGTGATCGACAGCGTGACGAATTTCGTCGAGCATCCGGAACTGGTGGCCGAACGGATCGGCCGCTTCGCCGACATTGTCGGACGGGAGCGCGTCCTCGCCGGCACGGATTGCGGATTCGGCACCTTCGCGGGCTTCGGCGCCGTGCATCCGCCGATCGCCTACGCCAAGCTGCGCTCCCTCGTCGAAGGGGCGCGCATCGCCTCGTCCCGCCTGTGGCCGCGCTCTGCGAGAGCCTCGGCAGGCTGAAGACCCTGCATCGTCGAGATCCTGATCCAGAAGAATCTTCAACTCCCATCCGCCACGCGCGAGGACAAGCGTCGTGACAACCATCGCTTTCACGGGCCTCGGCCGAATGGTGCCCCGGGCATCTGAAGCCCGCCTCTGCTGACAGTTCGGGGCTTGCCGCCCAAGCCCCGAGGGAAGGTCTCCCGGATGGTCTCGTCGTCCCGGTAATTCCGGAAGGCGGCCTGCGCCTCCTTCCGGCTCGCCTATTTCGGGCGCTTCGAGCCGATCTGTTCGTCCCAGCGGCGGAATGCGACCACCATCTTGTCGGGGGTGAGGGGCAGCTCGATCGGGTTGTTGGCGATCAGATCGGCGTATTCGGGGCGGCCGAACTCCCGGATGATGTCCTGGCTCTCCTTGGGAGCCATGGAGATCGGGACGTTCTTCACCGCCGGCCCCGGATAGAGATAGCCCTCGTCATAGGCGAAGGCCTGGCTTTCCGGCTTCAGCAGGTAATTCATGAGATCGAGCAGCACCGCGAGCTTGTCGTCGGCGACGCCTTTGGGGACCACCATGAAGAAGGCGTCGGACACCCAGTGGAAACCCTTGAGGGTTCCGATCTTCGCCTCCTTGGGCACGATGCCCAGGGCCCGCGGGTTGATGTCCCATCCGGTGGTCGAGACGATGATGTCCCGGGAGCCCTCGCCGAACTCCTTCATGGTCGCCGTGGTCCCGGACGGATAATACTCGATCTGCGGGTTGAGCTCGGCCAGATAGGCCCAGGTCTTGTCCCAGCCGTTCACCGGGTCCTTGGGATCCTTGTCGCCCAGGATGTAGGGCAGGCCCATCATGAAGGTGCGGCCGGGGCCGGAATTGGCCGGGCGCGCATACATGAACCGCTTCGGGTTCGCCTTGGCCCAGGCCAGCAGCTCCTCCGCCGTGGTGGGAACGTTCTTCACCCGCTCCGGCGCATATTCGAGCAGGGGTCCGGAGGGATAATAGTTGATGACCACCCCGAAGCCCTGTCCCTGCGCCCGGTGCAGGTTGAGCGCCGCCGGCTCGTAGTTCTCCTCCAGGCCGGGGAAGCGGTCCCCGTAGGCGGGCAGGAGCTTCAGCCACAGGTTCTGCTCGAGGCCGGCCGCAAGCCCGTCGCTGCCGGTGAGAACCATGTCGATGTCGATGCGCCCCGCGTCCTGCTGGGCCTTGACCTTGCTGGCAAGCTCCGGAGCCGGGGCCTTGACGTAGGTGATGCGGGAGACGAGCTCCGGCTTGGCCTGGCGGTAGGCCTCGAAGGCCTTCTGCATCAGCGCAAGGGCGCCGCCCACGTCGATGACGTTGATCGCCACCGGGGCTTTGGGCAGGGCAGGGGCCTGCGCGCGGGCTCCCGTCGCCTTGAGGGCCGCAAGGCCCGCAGCTCCCCCCAGCAGGCTGCGCCGGTTGATCCTCACACCATGATCCTTCATCGCCTTCTCCCGTTGCGGCTCATGTGAGCCCTTGTTGAGTCGATTCCCCATGGGAGGCGCGCACGCCTCCAATATTGTCGAAGGCCCGTCGCACCGGCCCGACGCGAACCTCGAGCGGGCGAAGGTCCGGCGACCACTCGACCTCGCCCGCATCCATCTCCGCCGAGAAGCGCTGCAAGGCGGCGCGCATGAGGACGCGCGGATTGTGAGCGGCCATCCGGATCGCCTGCTCCGGCGTTGCGAGATTCCAGTTCGCGAGGTTTCGCACCGCCGCATCGAGGGTCAGGGCGGAGCCTGCGAGAGAGCGGCTGCCCGGCAGGCGCACGCTGCCGTCGGAGGCGTGCTCCACGACCATATCGGCGAAAGGATAGAGGCCGGGCTTTGCCGCCGCCGCCGCGACGGCGTCGCTGACGAGAATCAGGCGGTCGGGTCCCTTGACCCGCAGGATGACCTTCACCGCCTGCGGGGACAGGTGAATGCCGTCGGCGATGAGGCTTGCGCTCAGGCGGTCCTCGGCGAGCTGCGCGAACAGGGGATTGTCCACCTTGTGCAGCATCTGGGGCAACCCGTTGCCGAGATGGGTGGACAGGCGCGCGCCTGCCCCTGCGGCGCGCGCCACGGCGGCCGCATCGGCCGCCGAGTGCCCGATGGCCACCACCCTTCCGGCCGCCGCCATGGACGCAATGAAGCTCTCGCCCCCCGGCAGTTCGGGCGCCGCGGTGACGAGCAGGATGGGCCGCCGGAGATCGCCCGCGAGGCGCTCGACCAACTCGATATCGGGAGCGGTCATGGCGGCGGGCGGGTGGCATCCGGCGTAGCCGTCCGAGGGGTTCAGGAACGGGCCTTCCAGGTGATAGCCCGGCACCATGACCGGTCCGAGGCGGCTTTCGGCCACGGCGCGGTCGAGGGCGGCAAAGCGCGCCGCGAGGCCCTCGGCCTGGGCCGTGATCAGGGTGGGCAGGCACGAGGTCACGCCGGTGGCCAGCATGGCCTCGAGCGCATGGTCGAGGCGCTGCCCGTCGATGCTGTCGGAATTGAAGTCGACGCCGGCAAAGCCATTGACCTGAAGATCGAAGAGGCCGGCGCTGCGCATGGCTGCCTCAGCGCCCGTCGGGCCGCGAGAGCAGGGATGCAGCCGGCGGATCGAGGTAGAGGATGCAGTTCTCGTGCGCTTGCAGCACAGAGGCGGGATAGTCCGGTGAGATCTTGCCTTCCACGGCCGCGCGCACCGCCGGGGCCTTGCGCTCGTCCGGCACGCTCAGGATCACGCGCCGGCTCTTGAGGATCTGCCGGATGCTCATGGACACGGCCCGCTCGGGCACGTCGTCCAAGGTGGGAAACCAGCCTTCGCCCATCTGCTGGCGGCGGCAGGCCTCGTCCAGGGTGACCACGATGTAGGGGGCGTCCACGCTGAAATCGGCGGGCGGGTCGTTGAAGGCGAGATGGCAGTTCTCGCCGATGCCGGCAAAGCACACGTCCACGTCGCGCGGCCCCAGGAGGCCGTTGAGGCGCCCGACTTCGCCTTCAAGATCGGCGGCGTCGCCGTGCACCGGCACGAAGCCCCCAAGGCCCGGAACGCGGGAGACGAAGCGGTCCTGCAGGTACTTGCGAAAGCTCGCCGGGTGCGATTCCGGCAGGCCCACATATTCGTCCAGATGAAAGGCCGTCACCTTGGACCAGTCGATCTCCGGCTCCGCCACGAGCGCATCGAGCATCTCGAACTGGCTGGCGCCTGTCGCCACGATGATCGTGCATTCGCCCCTTGCGGCCAGGGCGTCCCGAATCGCCTTGGCCCCGTCGGCGGCCGCCTGCCTTCCAAGGGAGGCCTTGTCGGGGAGAACTTCGACGATCATGTCACCAGCCGATCTCTTGAAGGGGGGCGAGGCCTCACGGCCCCCTTGAATCGCAGCCCCTGCCTTGCCCCGCGGCATTGAAGCAAAAAAGCCCTCCCCCGGCAACAGCCGAAGCTTTGCTCGAGGGCCTCCTCGAACAGGGCAGCCAGCGCGCTCACGAACGCCGGCTCAGAACCAGATAGGCCGCCGCGGTCCACGAGAACGTGTCCCCGCCTCCGCCCTCTCCCGTCAGCGGGTCGAAATTCTCGAAGAAGCCCGTGCGTTCGATGGCCCGGACCGTCCCCTGCTCGATGTCGCGGGCGAGATCGTCGAGGCTGTTCAGGCGCAGGCCGTCCGCAAGGAGCCAGTTGATGACGGCCCAGACCGGCCCGCGCCAGTATCGCTTGGCCTCGAAGGCGGGAGAGAAGGAGGGAGTGGTCGGCAGGCCGACAGCCACGTCGCTGCACCAGCGGGTGATTTCCTCGCGAACCGCCTTTCGCTGGCGGTCGTCCAGCGCCACCGCCAGCAGGGGCATGAAGCCTGCTTGCGTCGGCGCTTCGATGTCCTCGCCCGAGATCAGGTCGAGGGAGACGAAGCGCTTCAGGTCCGGCCGCCAGCGGCTGGCCAGTCCGGCCAGGAGCACATGGAGCATGTCCTGCAATTCGCTCTTGTCCTCAGGGCTCCCGAGGGCGTCCGCAAGGGCGATGAGATCCGCCGTGGAGCGCGCCAGGATCGCCGTCATCTGAACCTCGGCGATCTTGAACGGCGCCCTCGCCCATTGCCGGGCCGGGTCCCAGCCGCACCTGCGATAGAGGTCCACCAGATGAATGAACCGCTGGTAGTCGATGTCCCGGGGACGCATGGCCGGGTCCACATGCCCGAGGTCGCGGCGGCGGACAGGGGTGGTGGTGGTGGTCTCCACCCGGGCGAAGGCGATGTCCCAGGCCGGCGAATTGTCGCTTCCACTCTCCCAGGGGTGGAGGATCGCCACCACTCCGATCCCCTCCGGATCCCGCGCCCGCAGCCACCAGCGGTGGTGGCGCAGGGCGGCCTGGAACAGGGCCTGGCTGCGGGTTTCGGCGTCCGGAAGGCGGGCCGCCAGGGAGGCGTCGTGAACGCTGCGCAGCGCCATGCCGAACACCGGCGGCTGGGTGATCCCGGACGTGGGAACCCCGTGCCTCGTTCCCCAGACCTCCGGGCCGGGAAAATAGGTGTCGCTCGGAGCATGGAAGATGATGTGCGGGATCATTCCGTCATCCCACTGCCCCTCGATCAGGCGCTCCAGCTCGCGATAGGCGCGGCCCACGTCGTAGGTGGCAAAGCCCATGGCCACGAAAGCGGAATCCCAGTTCCACTGGAACGGGTACAGGCCATGGGTCGGGACCGTGTAGCCGCCCCGGTCGTTCTGCGCCAGGATCGCGCGCGCCGCGTCGTGCATCTTGCTGCCGGTGTCGGTCATGTTGCCTCCCTTCAGGCTCGGGCGAGCGCGCGGCCGGTCTCGCCGTCGATCCATGTGACGCGGGACGGGTCCACCCTCAGGCCGACGCGCTCGCCCGCGTTCACCACGGCGGTGGGCGGCGCCACGATGCGGGCGAGCTGTCCGTCGATGGAGCCTGTGAGGAGCAGGTGGGAGCCCATGGGCTCCACCACGCGCACGTCGAAGGGAATGCCCGACTTGTCGGGGGACAGGCTCGCGTCCTCGCCGCGCAGGCCGAGCTCCATCTCGCCGCCGCCCGGGGGACATGCGAGCCGGGCGCTGCCGATGGTGGCCGCGCCGCCGCTGCACCGCACCTTGATGAAGTTCATGGGCGGGCTGCCGATGAACCCGCCGACGAAGCGCGTCGCCGGAGTGGCGTAGATCTCCAGCGGCGAGCCAATCTGGTCGATCTTGCCGCCGTACATGACGGCAATGCGGTCGGCCAGCCCCATGGCTTCCGTCTGGTCGTGGGTGACATAGATCGTGGTGGTTCCGGCCTCGCGCAGGACGGCCTTGAGCTCGGTGCGCATTTCGAGCCGCAGGAGCGCGTCGAGGTTGGAGAGCGGCTCGTCCATGAGCAAGACGGCGGGCTCGACCGCCAGCGCCCGGGCGACGGCCACGCGCTGGCGCTGGCCGCCGGAGAGCTTCGCCGGATAGCGGTCCAGGTAGCCCTCGATGTGCAGCAGCGCGGCGGCGCGCCCGACCCTGCGCTTCACCTCGGATGCCTCGACCTTCTGCATCCGCAGCCCGAAGGCAACGTTCTCGAACACGGTCATGTGCGGGAAGACCGCGTAGTTCTGGAACACCATCGCCAGGCCGCGGCTGCGCGGGGAGAGCCTGCTCACGTCGCGCCCGCCGATGACCACGCGCCCGGCGGTCTGCGTCTCGAGGCCCGCGATGATGCGCAGGAGCGTGGTCTTGCCGCAGCCCGAGGGGCCGAGCAGGGCCACGAACTCGCCGTCGTTCACGGTGAGCGACACCTCCTGCAGGGCGCGGAAGGAGCCGAACTCCTTGACGACGCGATCGATGACGATATCGGCCATGACACGACCCCTTACTTGCTGGCGATGCCCCACACCGCGAACAGGTATCGCCTCACGGCGAAGATGAAGAGCACGGACGGGATGATGAGGATGAAGCCGCCCGCGAAGCGGTAATGCAGCGGGCTCTCGGCGAGGATCTTGAGAAGATAGGCGGTGAGCGTGCGCTCCTGCACGGTCAGGATCGAGGCCGCGAAAACCTCGTTCCAGGAGATCACGAAGGCGAAGATCGCCGTTGCCGCAAGGCCCGGAAGAGCCAGGGGCAGCACCACCTTCACGAAGGCCTGGAAGCGGGTGCAGCCGAACACCCAGGCGGCCTCCTCGTATTCGCGGGGAATGCCCATGAAGAGGCTCTGGGTCACCAGGGCGGCAAAGGGGAGCGCCAGCACCGTATGGATGAGCGAGACGCCGAAGGGCGTGTCGTAGAGGCCGAGGCGGATGAACGACACCGTGAGCGGCAGCGCCAGGATCGCCAGCGGAAAGGCCCGCGTCAGCAGGACGAGCAGGCGATAGGCGTTCTGACCCGGGAAGTTGTATCGCGCCAGGGCATAGCCCGCAGGAGCCCCAAGGGCCACGGAGAAGACCACCGTGAGTCCGGCGGCGATGAGCGAGTTGACGAGGGCGTTGAAGACGCCCTCGATGGCGAGGAACTGCATCATCGGCGCCAGCGAAAGATCGCCGGGCCAGACCGATTTCGGCCATTTGAAAACCCCGAGCCTGCCGCCGAAGGCCCCAAGGGCGACGAAATAGATCGGGACCAGCACCCATGCGAGCAGAACCGCAAGGCCGGTCCAGAGAAGAAGGCGGCGGGCGGACGGAAGGGCGATGCTCCGGGCCGGAGCCGCCGGGCGGGCCTCGGACAGGCTTGCGGTCATGGGAGCTGCTCCGGGCGGGTCTTCAGGACGCGCAGGTAAACGGCCGTGGCGATGAGCGAGATCGCCATGATGAGCACCGCATAGGCGGCCGCAACGCCGTAGTTCTGGTTCTCGTTCTGCCAGGTATAGGCCTCGCCGGCGAGAACCGGGAAGTTCCGCCCGCCAAGGGCGTAGACCACGGCGAAGACCTCGAAGGCGAGCACCGTGCGCAGGATCAGGGCCGATTGCAGGCTCGGCTTGAGGAGCGGCAGGGTGATCCGGCGGAACCGGGTCCAGGGATTGGCTCCGAAGATTTCGGCGGCCTCGGAGAACTCCTTCGGAATCAGCTGCAGGCCCGCGATGAGGATCACGAGCACGATGGCGGTGGCGCGCCAGATCTCCGCCAGAACGATCGCGAAGAACAGGGCCACGGGGGTCTCCTGGGAGAGCCACCCCACAGGGCCGGAGATCAGCCCGAGGGCATAGAGGGCGGAGTTCAGATAGCCGGTGTTCTGGAGCAGGGACAGCCAGGCAAGCCCCGCCGCCAGATCCGAGATCCCGAGGGGAATGGTCAGCACCCAGAGCACCAGATCGCGACCCTTGTCGAGCTTGGCGACCATCGTCGCCATGGCGAGCGCGAGGACGACCTGGAGGGGAACGACCACCAGGGTCAGCAAGAACGTATTGCGGATGGCCAGGGAGAAATTGAGATCGCCCGCCATGCGCTGGTAGTTGGTCAGCGACAGGCCATCCTCGGCGGAAAAGGACAGCCAGATGGTCTGGACGAGCGGCACGAGGAACAGCGCGGCGAGGAAGACCACCGACGGCGCGATGAGCGCGTAGGGAACCCACGAAGTGCGTGCAGTCATGAGGCTGCTCCGGGGAAGGGGATAAGGCCCGGCGGGCGTCAGCGCCGCCGGGCCCCGGGGCCGATCATTGAACCGGGCAGGCGCCCTGGCTGGGCTTGTCCGGCGCCCAGCAGGGAGCGCCCGTGTCCTTCATGAGGGTCTCGAGCACCTTGGCCTGGCTTTCGAGCACGGCCTTGACCGGCTCGTTGCGCAGCACGATGCGCTGGAAGGTGTCGTTGTAGACCTTGTTGAACTCGCCGCCCTTGGCGCCGAGGCCGACCGGCAGGAGCGAGACCAGCGCGTCCTTCGAGCCTTGCGTCGCGGCGACCGCTCCGGCCAGGAGCTTGATGCCGGGAGCGAGGTTCGGCGGCAGGTCCGCCTTGACCACCGGGAAGAAGCCCACTTCTGCTGCGGTCAGAAGCTGCGTCTCCGGCTTGGTCATGTGCTCGATCACCGCCACGGCGCCCGCGCGGTTGGGGGCATCCTTCGGAATGGCCAGGCCCGCGATCACCGGCATGTAGCCCCGGCCTTTCGGCCCGGCGGGCGCCGGGAAGGCCACGAACTGGTCGGGCTGGGTCGTCAGCGCATCCTTGACGCGGGCGATGTGATCCCAGGCGATCCACACTTCGCCCGCCATCAGGGCTTCCTGCATGAAGTTGTAGTTGGTGGAGTTGGGGCTCGACACCGCCCACAATTCCTTCATGGCGTTCCAGCCCGCTTCCGCATCCGCCGACTTGAAGGTCGAGACCACGCCGCCCGTGAACGACGGATAGAAGTAGCCCTGGAAGAAGCGGGGAAGCAGGCCCGTCGGGCCGGCCGGGAAGCCGAGCCGGCGCTGGCCGGTCTTGTCGACAATGGCCTTGGCCCATTGCTGCAGCTGCGCATAGGTGAGCGCGTTCACGTCCGCGCCGGCGGGCAGGTATGGCAGGGCCTGCTTGTTGGCCACCATCACGTAGGTAGCCTGCATCCAGGGAATGTATTGCTGCTGCCCGGTGCCGAGCTTGCCGAGCTCCATGAGGTTGGCCGGAATGCCGCGATCGGCCACCTTCGCCACCACGTCGTCGACGGGCTGGAGATCGGCGGAAACATGCGGCTGGAGCTCGCCGTGCAGGGCGCCCACCACATTGATCGTGCGCTTGCCGGCCTGCGTCTCGGCCTTCATGCGAACCGCGAAGGCGGGCGGCTCGTCCACCACGTAGGTGACCTTGCCGGGCGCTCCCTTCAGGAGGACATCGCGCACCTTGCTCGCCTCCTCGATGGGGCGCAGCTGCGTCGAGTAGAAGATATTCTCCTGCGCCTGCGCGGCGGCGAGGCCTCCGAAAAAGGCAGCCGCCACGGCCATGGCGCGAAGTGACACCGGATGCGTCATAGGTTTCCTCCGTTGGTCCCGTTTGATGCGCCGCCCGGTCCGGGGCGCCGGACGGCTTTTAGGATCGGTTCGACATTCCAGGGGCTGCGCGCGACCGGTCGAGCGCATTGTCGAAATCCTGGAACCGGCCGCGTGAACGCGCTCAAGGGTAGGCGACGCCCGCTCCGAAAAGCCATCGGGAGCCTGCGGCGCGATGATCGGCAAGCCGCGCGATGGCGCCGGCTGCTCCAGCTTCGACATGGCATTCCGCATCTCTCTCGTCCCGACACCCTGGACGTTGGGGAGACTCAAGGCAGCCATCCTAGTCTTAGGGTAGGCCATGGGGAGATCAATGATCCCCGTCGTCAGGCTCGAAGGCGCTTCAGCCCGGCACGGCAATGGGCAGGTCATCCCGATCCGACCGGCGGAGAAAGCTTACCCCGTGGAGACCGGCTGCGCCGCCGTCTTGCGCCGCCCTTCGACATAGGCATAGTTTCGGCCCATGCGACCCTGGCTCAGCCGACGATCCTTTCTCAAGACCCTGGTCGGCTCGGCTGCCGCCATGACGGCCATGGGGGCCTACGCCTTCGGGGTCGAGCCGGCGTTCCGGCTGAGGGTCCAGCGTTACGCCCCTGTCCTGCCGCTCTGGCCGCGCGACCTCGCCCTCACGGCCACGATCATCGCCGATGTGCATGTGGGCGAGCCCTACATGCCCCTGCGGCGGGTGGAGGAGATCGTGGCGGCCGCCAACGCCCTCGGCTCCGACCTGATCCTGCTTCTGGGGGATTACGGGGCGGGTCATCGCTTCGTGACCCGCCCGGTCTCCATGCGGGAATGCGCCGGCGCATTCCGAAGCCTTGAGGCGCCTCTCGGCGTCTACGCGATCCTCGGCAATCACGACTGGTGGGACGACCTCACGGCGCAGAAGAACCGACGCGGGCCCGTGATCGCCCGGAGGGAGCTGGAGGCCGCCGGCATCCCGGTTCTGGAAAACGATGCGATCCGCCTCGACAAGGATGGCCGTCCGTTCTGGCTTCTGGGACTCGGCGATCAGCTCGCCCTGCTCGGGCGGCCGCTCACCGGGGTCGACGACCTCGACGGCAC
>DATHAU010000451.1:0-3279 GCA_035296545.1 Microvirga sp. | reverse complement strand
GGCTGCGTGATCTGCCTCGGCACCCCCACGGGCCTGGCCTGCTCGACCCCCGGCATCGCCTGCACGCGGGGCCCGATGCAATGCGTCAGGCGGCGGTAGCGCCTTGTCCCCTCCCTCTGCCGCTTGGCTGGAGAGCACAGGCGGACCGCCTCACCTCACGGAATCGTCTTGTCCGGGTAGCCGCACAGGTCGTTGACCGGGCAGCGCCAGCATTCGGGCCGGCGCGCCTTGCAGGTGTAGCGCCCGTGCAGGATGAGCCAGTGGTGGGCGTGGAGCCGGTACTCGTCCGGGATCAGGGCCTCCAGGGCCACTTGCGTGTCGAGGGGCGTCTTCGCGACCGCGAGCGGCAGGCGGTTGGCGACCCGGAAGATATGGGTGTCCACCGCGACCCGTGGGTCGCCGAAGGCGATGTTGACCACCACGCTCGCGGTCTTGCGCCCGACCCCGGGCAGGGTCTCCAGGATCTCCACGGAGTTCGGCACCTCGCCGCCGAACTCCTCCACGAGCCGCCGGGACAGGGCGATGACGTTCCGGGCCTTGGTGTTGAAGAAATTCAGGGTCCTGATGTGCTGGCGCAGGCCCTCCTCGCCGAGCGCCAGCATGGCCTGCGGGGTGTCGGCGGCGGCAAACAGGCCGCGGGTCGCCTTGTTGACGCCCACGTCCGTTGACTGGGCCGAGAGCGCCACGGCCACGAGCAGGGTATAGGGATTGGTGTAGTCGAGTTCGCCCCTGGGCTCCGGGTTCGCCTCCCTGAGCCGCCGAAAGACCTCGATCATCGAATCACGATCAAGGGGTTTGGGCGTCTTCAGCAGGGCCCCCCGCACGGCCTTCTGCGGCACGGCGGTTTTCGGCTTGGCGGCGGCCGCGGGCTTGACGGCCGCCGCAGGCTTGACGGCGGATTTTGGTTTGGGGATGCGGCGGGGTGCCTGCTTCAGATCGGACATGAGAGCGTTATATCTGGAGCATGACAGGCAGCAAGGCGACATTTGAGGCCGAGGAACGGTTCGAGGAGCCGGTGTTCTCGGCCATGATCCGCCCGCATCGATCCTTGAGCCCGCAGGGGTTCAGAATCGTGATGGCGCTCCTGTGCGTGATCTCCGTCGTGGCGAGCCTGCCCTTCGTGATCATGGGCTTCTGGCCCGTGGCGGGCTTCTTCGGCCTCGATTTCCTGGGCCTCTACATCGCCTTCCAGATCAGCTACCGGCAGGGCCGGTCCTTCGAGCTGCTGGAGCTGACCCCCGTGCGCCTGATGCTCCGGAAGGTCAGCCACCGGGGCGAGACCCGGGAATGGCGCTTCAACCCGCTCTGGACCCGCCTCGACCGGGAGGTGGACGACGAATTCGGCCTCCAGAAGCTGGCGCTGGCCTCCCGCGGCCAGCGGGTGGTCATCGCCCGCGACCTGTCCCCGCCGGAGCGGGAGACCCTGGCGGCGGATTTCGGCCGGGCCCTGTCCGAGGTGAAGCGGGGCTACTGACCTTTGTCCCGGCGATATCCGCCAGGATGGGAAAAATCGACGCCTCGTTTCCGGCGACAGGAGCCCGGCGGCTGGGCTAGAACACATCCATGCTCCTGCCCCATGACGACGATACGCTGTTTGCCGCCCTGATCGCCCGCGATCCCGCCTATGACGGCTTTGCCTATGTGGGCGTGACCACCACCGGGGTGTTCTGCCGCCTGACCTGCCCGGCCCGGAAGCCCAAGCGGGGCAACGTGGTGTTCTTCTCCTGCAGGGACGCCGCCCGGGACGCGGGGTTCCGCCCGTGCCTGCGCTGCAAGCCCCTCGACCGGAACCGGACCGCGAGCGGCGCGCTCAAAGAGTTGCGGGACAGGATCGGGGCCGAGCCCGAGCGGCGCTGGAGCGCGGCCGACCTGAAGGCGCTGGGATACGACCCCTCCACCCTGCGCCGCGCCTTTCAGCGCCAATACGGCGTCACCTTCGCGCAATATGCCCGCTCGCAGCGGCTGGGCCTCGCGGTCAGCCGGTTGCGGCAGGGAGGCCTGGTGATCGATGCGCAGCTCGACGCCGGCTACGAATCCGGCAGCGGCTTCCGGGAGGCGATCGGCCGGCTCATCGGCGACGCCCCTGTCCGCACCGCGGCGCGCCCGATCCTGGTCGCCCGGTGGCTCGACACCCCCATCGGGGCCATGCTGGCGGTGGCGGACGAGGCCGGGCTGCACCTGCTCGAATTCGCCGAGCGCCAGGCGCTCCCCCGCGAGATCGCGCGGCTGAAAGAGCGCGTCGGCCCGATCTGCTTCGGGCAGAGCAAGGTGATCGAGGCGCTGGAGCATCAGCTCGGGCAATACTTCTCCGGCCGGCAGGCCGCCTTCGACGTTCCGGTGGTCCAGCGGGGCACGGCCTTCGAGGCAAGGGTCTGGGACGCCCTGCGGCAGGTGCCGTCGGGCCAGACCCGCAGCTACGGCGAGATCGCCCGCTCCATCGGCCGTCCCGACGCGCCGCGGGCCGTGGCGCGGGCGAACGGCGCCAACCAGGTGGCCATCCTCGTCCCCTGCCACCGGATCGTCGGGGCCGATGGGTCGCTCACCGGCTATGGCGGCAAGATCTGGCGCAAGCAATGGCTGCTCGAACACGAGCGGCGCATGACGACCATGAACACGAGGGGGTGACGATGCAGAAACAACTGGAACGGGCCAGCACGTTCAAGGCGCTCCATGTGCCGGGCCGGCCGCTCATCCTGTTCAACATCTGGGATGTGGGCAGCGCCAAGGCGGTTGCGGCGGGCGGCGCCAAGGCGCTTGCCACCGGAAGCTGGTCCGTGGCGGCCGCCAACGGCTTCTCGGACGGCGAGCGCATCCCCCTCGACCTCTGCATCGCCAACCTGCGGCGGATCGTCGACGCGGTCGATCTTCCGGTGAGCCTCGACCTGGAGAGCGGCTACGGCGCCGATCCGGCGGCGGTGGGCAAGGCCTTCGCCCGCGCCGTGCAGGCGGGCGCCGTCGGCTGCAACATCGAGGACAGCTTTCCGGAGAGCGGGTCCTTACGCGAGGCCGCCGACCAGGCGGCCCGGCTCCGGGCGGCCAGAGCCGCCGCCGACGGCTTAGGCGTTCCGGCCTTCCTGAACGCCCGCACGGATGTCTTCCTGCGGGCCGATCCGGACCGGCACGACGAGAGCATGGCGGCGGCGACCCTCGAGCGGGGCCGCGCCTATGCGGACGCCGGCGCGGACGGCCTGTTCGTGCCTGGTGTCGTGAGTGAGCGGCTGATCGGCCTTCTGGTCGAAGGCTCGCCCCTGCCGGTGAACATCATGGCAGGCGCGGCCA
>DATHAU010000450.1:0-1757 GCA_035296545.1 Microvirga sp. | reverse complement strand
GGTCAAATGGACCTTCCAGGGTCCGTTCGGCAAGTTCGACCGGGCCCAGCTCCAGCGCGGCTTCAAGGTCTACCGGGAGGTCTGCGCCTCCTGCCATTCCTTGAGCTACGTCTACTTCCGCAATCTCTCCCAGCCCGGCGGACCGGAGTTCTCCGAGGCGCAGGTCAAGGCGCTCGCGGCGGAATACAAGATCCAGGACGGGCCGAACGAGGCGGGCGACATGTTCGAGCGCGCCGGTCGCGTGGCCGACCGCTTCCCGTCTCCCTTCCCCAACGAGCAGGCGGCTGCGGCGGCCAACGGCGGCAAGGCTCCGCCGGACCTGTCCCTGATGGCCAAGGCCCGCACCTACGAGCGCGGCTTCCCCTGGTTCGTGGTCGACGTGTTCCGCCAGTACTCGGAGAACGGCGCGGACTACCTCACGGCGCTGCTCAAAGGCTACGAGGAGCCTCCGGCCGGGTTCCAGGTTCCGGCGGGCGGCCACTACAACCATTATTACCCGGGCCACATCATCGCCATGCCGAAGCCCCTCAGCGACGGCCAGGTGGAGTATCCCAAGAACGAGGCCGGCCAGCCGCAGGTGCCGGAGACCGTGGACCAATACTCCCGCGACGTGACCGCCTTCCTCGTCTGGACCGCGGAGCCGCACCTGGAGCAGCGCAAGCGCCTCGGCTTCCAGGTCATGCTGTTCCTGCTCGTCCTGGCGGGCCTGCTCTACTTCACCAAGAAGAAGATCTGGGCCCGGGTGGGCGGCGAGGTCGAAGGACACGCCACCCCGCCGATGACCCACAATCCCTGATCGTCGATCCTGAAAAGGCCCCGGCTCCGGGGCCTTTTCCTTGAGGCGGCCTGCCGAGCCCCTATTTTGCGCTTCCCCATGCTGCACACCATCGCCGACGACCTCTGGGGCGAACCAAGCCTCGCCTACCACGTGCAGCCGGTCCTGCCGGCCGGGTGCTCGGCCGCCCTGGAAGCCCTGCTCGGCCCCATCGCCGGTCGCTGGCCTGCGCCGCTCCATCTCGGCTCGCGCCATATGCTTCACGTGACCATCTATGCGCTGGTGCCGGTCAAGGGCGAGTTCGACAAGGAGGGTTATTGGCGCCGCATCGCGGCCCCGAGCCTGGCGCTGGTGGAGGAGCTCTGCGCCGGCCACCCGCCCATCGAGCTGCACTTCTCCCGGCTCAAGGTGACCGACACCGCCATCATCGCCGTGGCGCAGGAGACCTCCGGCCTCGTCGCGGCCATCCGGGAGAGGATCGCCGCCGCCATCCCGCCGCCCCCGGGGCGCGAGCCCCTGCGCTACGACCTCATCCACTCGACGCTCGCCCGCTACCGGTCCTCCGGCCCCGTGCCCAATGCTGTGGTGAAGGGGGTCGAGGGCCTTCCGGTGTCGATCCGCGCCCCCATTACGGCGATCAAGCTCGTCCGGGAGACACTGTTCCCGTGCCTCCTGGATCATCCTTCGAGACGCCTGCTATCGCAGGCTCCTCAGGATGAGGTCGTCGAGACGCCGCTGATGCGGCCTCTCAGGATGAGGGCTGCGCATGGGTCCAGCCCCCTAGCGCCACCGATGCGATCTCGTCCACGTTCAGGCAGGGGAACAGCGTTTCCCGGACGAGCTTGATCGCGCCGACGGGGGCGCGGATCGACACCGGAAGGCCCTCGACCCGCTCCACCACAGCATTGGGCACGGGGCCGGAGGACCGGTAGCGGGCGAGCGTCGAGTGGATGAGGTCGTAGCGCAGGGGCTCGCGCCCCGG
>DATHAU010000449.1:0-8451 GCA_035296545.1 Microvirga sp. | reverse complement strand
TCGGCGCGTCCGGGGTCTATGCCGCCGTGAGACGGCGTCCGCCTCCCTCGTCCGCCCTCGACGACGACGAGCGCAAGGCGCTGGACGCGGTGCTCGATCGCGACGCGAGCGCGTAATTCCTCCCGCATCGTTCAGGGCGCGGGGCGGCCGCAACCCGCTCGGGGTATTTCTTCCTTCCCAAGCTTGGCCGGGGGACAAGTCTCCGCCGATGGGCAGGGGCTCCTAGGCTTCGGAGCAACACCCGACGTCCTTCTTTCGTCACGCCAATTTGTCGCTGGGCCAAGGCGCAAAGCGGGTGATATCGGCCGTCCCATTCCCGGCACTTCGCCAGAAAGGTACGATCGTGAAGCCAGCGGCCCTTTTGGGTTTGATCCTGCTCGTTCTGCCTTTCGCCTCCAGGGCGGACGAGAACCTCGTGGCCAAGCGCGAAACCTGTCGCCTGGACGCGAGGATGCGCATCTTTCCGAAAGGAAAGATCGGCGTCGACGGATACCAGCGCATCGTGGAACTGCGGAATGCCCACGTGACCCAGTGCATGGCGGGCGCGGTCAAGCCCCCGCCGCTTCCTCCGAGGAGAGAGGTCGCCAAGGTGAAGGACCCCGGGCCGGAGACGCGGGGCATCCCTGTCAAGAAAAAATCTCGCCGGATCGCGCTGCGTGTCGAGCGGCGTTAGGCCAGATCAGCCGGCGCGCCCCGGCCCAAACAGTATTGGGAGGCCAGGCGGCGCACGGATTGCAGAACTGGCAGCCTGAAAAGGAGTTGCGCTCGCAGGCGATGAAGAATTCGCAAGCATCGGGACATCCGATCGCCAGATGTCAATGGACGACCTGATGTTCCGTTGTTTCCTTGCATTCGATTCCAGTCGGCGGAGGCGTCGATTAGACCATCTGGCCTAATGGCGGGACGCTGAAACCGTCAGTAACGTGGGTGCCGGTCGATCCACATGACGAAACAAAAAAAAGCACCTCATCTCTGAGGTGCTTGAGGATCGGCCGATAGGGGCAAAAATAATCGGTCGGGCGATACGTCTAGCGCTGAAGCGACCTCTTTCATAGGCCTTTGCCGGTCTAAGGCGAGGTAATGCTTTCGTCCGGAACGGCCAGGAAAAACCGCTCTCGAAAAGAGCGGAACTGGACGACAGGGGGCAGACTACGGGCTGAGGGCCGCGCACTCGGACAAAACAAGCCGGGGCGCGGCCCTACTCGTTCGACGATGGTGCCGACGCGCCGGCAAACCTTACGAAGATTTCATCCCGAGGTGAGAGCGCCGTAAGGCGCCCGACCCCATCTTGCTCTCACGACGAACCCAAAGGGGTTCATCAAGGAGAGACAGACATGTTGGACAAGGTTTCCATACCGGCCCGCAAGCGCACCGCCAAATGGCTCGGCGCGGCGGCCGTTGCCGCGTTGATCGCGGGCGGAGCCGTCGAGAGCGGTCTGGTGGCCCCGAACTCCGCCCATGCGGAACTGCGCTCCATGGCGCAGCCGATTCAGAACGTTCCGTCCTTCGCCGACGTGATCGAGCAGGTGAAGCCTGCCGTCGTCGCCGTGAAGGTGAAGGTGCAGAACGTGGCCGCCCGAGACGATGACAACGACAACCCCGGGTTCTCGACGCCCGACCTCCCGCCCGGCCATCCCATGGAGCGGTTCTTCCGCCAGTTCCGTGACGGTCAGCGCGGCGACCGGAGCGAGCGTGGCCAGCGTCCGCGCCAGTTCGGCCAGTCCCTGGGCTCCGGCTTCTTCATCTCGGCCGACGGCTACGTGGTGACCAACAACCACGTGATCGACAAGGCCTCCGAGGTGCAGGTGACCATGGACGACGGCAAGACCCTCGACGCCAAGGTGATCGGCACGGATCCGAAGACCGATCTGGCCCTGCTCAAGGTGGAAGGCAGCGACTTCCCCTATGTGCGCCTCGCCGGCCGGAAGGCCCGCATCGGCGACTGGGTGGTGGCCATCGGCAACCCGTTCGGCCTCGGCGGCACGGTGACGGCCGGCATCGTCTCGGCCCAGCATCGCGACATCGGGGCGGGTCCCTATGACGACTTCATCCAGATCGACGCGTCGGTGAACAAGGGCAACTCGGGCGGTCCCACCTTCAACCTCTCGGGCGAGGTCGTGGGCGTGAACACGGCGATCTTCTCGCCGTCCGGCGGCAATGTGGGCATCGCCTTCGCGATCCCGGCGAGCACCGTCGACCAGATCGTCACGGCGCTCAAGGACAAGGGCTCGGTGACCCGCGGCTTCATCGGCGTGCAGATGCAGCCGGTGACCAAGGAGATCGCCGAAGCCATCGGCCTCAAGGAGCCGAGGGGCGCCCTGGTGGCCGAGGCCATCAAGGACGGACCCGCCGCCAAGGCCGGCATCAAGACGGGCGACACCATCCTGGCCGTCGACGGCGAGCCCATCAAGGAGGCCAAGGACCTGTCCCGCAAGGTGGCCCAGGTCGCCCCGGGCAAGTCCCTGTTGATCACGCTCTATCGCGACGGCAAGGAGCGCAACGTCACCCTCGAGGTGGCAAGTCAACCGAAGGGGGTCTAACCCTTCCGACAGAGTAGGGCGCCAGGCTTAATTGTTGATTGCCCCCGACGTCTGGTGTCTTCTGCCCGCGGCAGGCCGGCCTCTTTCCCTCCAGGGCCGGCCTGCCGTCGGGTTCAAACTGCGTTACGCTGGGCATCATGCGGATTCTCATCATCGAGGACGACCGAGAGGCGGCCTCCTACCTCGTCAAGGCGTTTCGTGAAGCGGGCCATGTGGCGGATCATGCCGCCGACGGCCTGGACGGCTACGCCATGGCGGAGGCGGGGGATTACGACGTGCTCGTGGTCGACCGGATGCTGCCGAAGCTCGACGGCCTGTCCCTGATCCGCTCCCTGCGCGAGCAGAAGGTCGAGACGCCGGTCCTGATCCTCTCGGCCCTGGGCCAGGTGGACGACCGGGTGAAGGGCCTGCGCGCCGGCGGGGACGATTACCTTCCCAAGCCCTACGCCTTCTCCGAACTCCTGGCCCGCATCGAGGTCCTGTCCCGCCGCCGGGCCGCAGCGCCGAACGCCGAGCCCACGCTCTACCGCATCGCCGATCTGGAGCTCGACCGCCTGTCCCATCGGGTCACGCGCTCCGGTCACGAGATCGTCCTTCAGCCGCGCGAGTACAGGCTGCTCGAATACCTGATGCGCAACGCCAACAAGGTGGTTACCCGCACCATGCTCCTGGAACATGTGTGGGACTACCATTTCGATCCGCAGACCAATGTGATCGACGTTCACGTGTCGCGGCTGCGCGCCAAGATCGACAAGGGGTTCGACAAGCCGCTCATCCATACGATCCGCGGCGCCGGCTACATGGTCCGCGTCGGGTCGGAAGGACATGAGGAATGAGGGCGCTCCATTGAATGCTCCCGTGAACACGGCGATGGGCGCCCTCGGCAAGCTCTTCCGGACCACGGCCTTCAAGCTGTCCTTCGCCTATCTGGCCATCTTCACGGTCTTTGCCTTCGTGACCCTGGGCTATGTGGCCTGGAGCGCCCAGAGGCTGCTCACCGAGCAGTTCGTCTCCACCGTCGAGGCGGAGATCAGCGGCCTGTCCGAGCAGTACAGGCAGGGCGGCCTGCGTCGTCTGGTCAACGTGGTGGAGCGGCGCTCGCGCACGCCCGGAGCCTCCCTCTATCTCGTCACCACCAATGCCGGAGAGCGGATCGCCGGCAATATCGGGGCGCTGCCCCCCGGCATCATCGATCAGGTCGGCCAGTTCGAAACCTTCTACAGCCGCACCGACGAGACGGACGCCGAGCCCAGCCGCGCCATCGTGCGGGTCTATCTCCTGCCCGGAGGGTTTCGCCTCATGGTCGGGCGGGACGTGGAGGAGCGCAGGCGCCTGCGCGACATCATCCAGCGCGCCTTCACCTATTCGCTGCTGTTCATCGGGGTTCTGGGCTGCCTGGGCAGCTGGTTCATCGCCCGCAGGGTTCTCAAGCGCGTCGACGACATGACGGACACCACCCGCGGCATCATGGCGGGCGATCTCGGCGGCCGCCTGCGGATTGCCGGCACGGGGGACGAGCTCGACCGCCTCGCCCAGAACCTCAACGACATGCTCGACCGCATCGGCGAACTCATGCGCGGCATGCAGGAGGTGTCCGACAACATCGCCCACGACCTGAAGACGCCTCTGACCCGCCTGCGCAACAAGGCCGACGAGGCCCTGCGGACGGCCAAGTCCCCCGACGAACTGAGGGGAGCCCTGGAGGCCACCATCGAGGAAAGCGACAACCTCATCCGCATCTTCAACGCCCTTCTGATGATCGCCCGCCTCGAGGCTGGAAACGCCCGCGAGGGGCTGGCGGATTTCGACGCCTCGGAGGCGGTGCGCGACGTGGCCGAGCTCTACGAGGCCCTTGCGGAGGAAGCCGGCGTGTCGCTCGAAGTGTCGGTGGAGAACGACCTGCCCATTCACGGCAGCCGCGAGCTTCTCGGCCAGGCCATGGCCAACCTCCTCGACAACGCCCTGAAATACGGCGCCGCCGCCGGCGAGGCCCCCCAGGCGATCGCCGTTGCGGCCCGCCGGGCCGGCGACGAGGCGAGGATCGTGGTGGCGGACAGGGGCTCCGGTATCCCGGCGGCGGAGCGCGGCCATGTGCTGGAGCGCTTCGTCCGGCTCGAGACGGCCCGTTCGCGGCCCGGCTTCGGCCTGGGGCTGAGCCTCGCCGCGGCGGTTGCGAGGCTCCACGGCGGGACGCTTCAGCTCGAGGACAACGAGCCGGGCCTGCGGGTCGTGCTCGCTCTTCCCCTGAAAAAAGTCGAGATCCCGCAGCCGGCGCTGCAATCCGCGGCCTGATTCGCAAGGCCGGCGGCACATTTCGGTTGCCTCGGGCCAAAGGGCATGAACACTCACGCCACTGCAGGAACATGACGGATCGGCCGTGTCGGAATCCAAACCCTCTCTTGTCAGCCGCCTGACCCAAGCGCCTCCGGTTGCCGATGCGCGGCGGGCGAAGGCGCAGCTGGCGGATTTCGTCGGGCGCGTCCGCGAGGAGCCCGAGGCCGCCGCGCTGCTCTCCCATCTCGAAGCCGGTCCCTTGCGCGATCTCCTGCTGGCGCTCGCCGATCATTCTCCCTTCCTCTGGCGGCTCGTCGTGAGCGACCCCGCCAGGATGGCGACCCTTGCCTTGTCGTCGCCGGAGGAGACTCACCGCGCCATCGTGGCAGGCCAGGCCGATCTCTTCCGCGAGCTGCGGTCGGGCGCGGTGACGCGCGACGGCGCAGTGCGGGCCTTCCGCCGCAACCGCAACGCCCATGCCCTGCTGGTGGCCCTTGCCGATATCGGCGGCCTCTGGACTATGGAGGAGGTCACGCAGGCGCTCTCCGATTTCGCGGATGCCTCCGTCAGCGGCGGCGTGAACCTGGTGTTGACGGAGGCCGCAGGCCTGGGGCGCATCGATCTCCCCGATCCCGATTCGCCGGGGGAGGGCTCCGGCTTCACCGTGCTGGCGCTGGGCAAGCACGGGGCAGGGGAGCTCAACTATTCGAGCGACATCGACCTCGTCATCTTCTTCGATCCGGAGACCCCTGCCCTGAAGGAGGGAGCCGAGGCTGCGACGGTCTACACGCGCATCGCCCAGCAGCTCGCTCGCCTGCTGCAGGAGCGGACCTCGGACGGCTATGTGCACCGGGTCGATTACCGCCTGCGACCGGACCCCGGCTCCACGCCCACCGCCGTGGCGCTGCCCTCGGCTTACGTCTATTACGAGACCGTGGGGCAGAACTGGGAGCGGGCGGCGTTCATCAAGGCAAGGCCGGTGGCGGGAGACCTCGCGCTGGGCGAGACCTTCCTGAAGGAGCTGCGCCCCTTCATCTGGCGCAAGTATTTCGACTTCGCCTCCATTGCGGACGTTCACGCCATGAAGCGGCAGATCCATGCGGTGCGGGGGCATGACGAGATCGCGGTGGCCGGCCACGACATCAAGCTCGGACGCGGGGGCATCCGCGAGATCGAGTTCTTCGTGCAGACGCAGCAGCTCGTCTTCGGCGGGCGTCGCCCGGGCCTGAGGGGGCGACGGACCCTCCATATGCTAGGGGCGCTCCACGACGAGGGCTGGATCACCGGCAAGGCGCGGGACGAGCTCTCGGGGGCCTATCGCTTCCTGCGCACCATCGAACACAGGCTCCAGATGGTGGCGGACGAGCAGACCCAGCGCCTGCCCTCCGACGAGGAGGCGCTGAAGCGCTTCGCCCGATTCTGCGGCTATCCCAACCTGAAAGCCTTCTCCAAGGCGCTGACCGAGCAGGCCCGCATCGTCCAGGGCCATTACGCGCTGCTGTTCGAGGAGGGGCCGGAGCTTGCCTCCGACGTGGGCAGCCTCGTGTTCACCGGCACGGCGGACGATCCCGACACCCTTGCCACCTTGCAGCGCCTGGGCTTCCATCATCCCGAGCAGGTGGCCGAGACCGTGCGCGGATGGCATTTCGGGCGGCGCTCCGCCATCACCAGCAACCGGGCGCGCGAGGTGCTGACCGAACTGGTGCCGGCGCTCCTCTCGGCGCTCGGCGGCACGGCGGATCCCGACGGCGCCCTTGCGGCCCTGGACCGCGCCTTCGGCAGGATGCCTGCCGCGGTGGAGCTTTTGACCATCATGCAATCCCATGATCGTCTGCGCCTTCTCTTCGCCGACCTGCTCGGCACCGCGCCGCGCCTTGCCGACATGGTCGCGCAGGCGCCTCATGTGCTCGACACCCTCATCGATCCCGCCTTCGGCGAGCCCCTCACGGAGGATGCTCCCATCGAGGAGCAGATCCGGCAGTTCATCGGGCAGCCGAACGGCCATGAGGACTTCCTGGACCGCGCCCGCGACGCGGCGCGGCAGATGCGCTTCGTGACCGGGGCGAGGCTTCTCTCCGGCATCATCTCGCCCGCCCAGGTGGGCGAGGCCTATGCGGCCATCGCCCGCGCCATCATCCGCGCGTCCTTCGAGCAGGTCCGGCAGGTCTTCGAGGCCGAGCACGGGATCGTTGCGGGCGGCCGGATCGCCATCCTGGGCCTCGGGCGTCTCGGCACCCGCGAGCTGACCGCGGGCTCCGATCTCGACCTTGTGGTGATCTACGATTTCGACGAGGAGCGCCGGGAGAGTTCCGGGCCGCGGCCCCTGGATGCGGTGGTCTATTTCACCAGGCTCACCCAGCGCCTCGTGGCGGCGCTGACCGTGCCGACCCGGCGCGGACGCCTCTACGAGGTGGACCTGCGCCTCCGTCCGCAGGGCGGCAAGGGACCCGTCGCCTCCCAGTTCCGGGGCTTCGTGGCCTATCAGGCGAGCGAAGCGGATCTGTGGGAGCACATGGCCCTGACCCGGGCCCGCGTCATGGCGGGCGACGAGCCGTTCTGCCGGGAGGTTCAGGACGCGGTGACCCGGATCGTCGGAGCCCAGCGCGATCGTTCCTATGTATTCTCCGAGGTGCGCTCCATGCGCGAGCTCATCGCCCAGGAGAAGGGCGACGGCGACCCCTGGGACCTGAAGCTTGCCCGGGGAGGGCTGACGGATCTCGACTTCATCGCGCAAGGGCTCGTTCTCGCCCATGCGGGCGGCCATTCCTCCCTCGTCGGCCTGCCGTCGGAGGCGGTGTTTGCCGAGGCGCGCAAGGCCGGGCTCCTCGGCGAGGACGACGCCCATGCCCTGATCGAGGCACACAGGCTCTTCAATGCAATCTTCCAATGGCAGCGCCTGACCATCGAGGGGCGCTTCGATCCCTCCGCCGTGTCTCCCGCCATTCTCAAGCGGCTTGCAACGGTCGCAGGATTGCCGAACCCGAAAGTGCTGCTGCATCACCTGAAGGAGACGCAGGCGCAGGTCGCAGGGATCTATGGGAAATTGCTGGGAGCGCCTCTCCCTCTCCCGGATGGGAGAGGGTCGGGGTGAGGGAAGGCTCTCTCCGGATGAAGCACAGGCAGTGGTGACCGGAAGCGTCGGCGCTTTACCGGGCAGGCCGCTCCCGAAGCCTCAAGCCGCCGCGTCCGCCAGGGCGATATCCGAATGGGCGGCTTCCGTCAGCGGCAGGTGGACCAGCACGATGGTGCCGACGCCTTCCTGGCTCTTGATGCGCAGGGTGCCGCCGTGGAGCTCGGTGAGGGAGCGGGCGATGGCGAGGCCGAGGCCCGAGCCCTTGTAGCTCTTCGAGAATTCGGTCTCCACCTGCTCGAAGGGCTGCCCGAGCTTGTGCAGGGCGTGGGCCGGAATGCCGATGCCGTTGTCCTCCACATAGATGTTGACGGCGCCCGCGGCCTGGCGCGTGCGCACGGTGATGCAGCCGCCCTCGCTGGTGAACTTGGTGGCGTTCTGCAGGAGGTTCACGAGGATCTGGTGAAGGGCGCGTTCGTCCGCCTGCACCGCGATGTCCTCCGGGCTCACGTCCACGGTGACGGAAAGGTTCTTGGCGCGGGTCTGCTCGCCCACGAGCTTGAGGGC
>DATHAU010000448.1:0-12024 GCA_035296545.1 Microvirga sp. | reverse complement strand
GACCTGGCAGAAAGCCCACAGCCCTTCAGAAAAGTCCTCGCGTCGCGCTGTCCCCATTGCAAACGGGAGATTCGGTATCAGCGCGGTGACTGGGCGGGCCAGACCTCCACTTTTAAGTTGCTAATTGGCATCAATATTCCGGAGCGGGGAAATGAGATCGGCTTAACCCCGCATGCCCAGTGGCGCTGGGGGCCCGAGGCTCGGTGGCCCCACTGGGCTCCCCTCGGCGGCATTGGTCCGATCTCCCGTCAGCCTGTTGAAATGCGGCCGAGGCGCCTGGGCTTCAAGACAGGTTGATGTATCTCGATCGCCGAGCTTAACCCGAGAGTCACAGGTTCTGCATCCAGGGTGAGGAGCTTGCGGGGCTGCAGAGCTGTGTCTAATGATTGGCGGCAAGGAGATCATTCATGTGGCACGTCCTGGCCTATATCACTGCAAAGCCTGGTAGGCGCAATACCGTGGTCCAGGAGTCCGGGCGAACATACCTGCGGTGCACGCCGAAGAGGGTTGTATCGAGTACATTCCTCTTGTTGATCTTCCGGCATTCGGACCTTCACAAACAAAACTTGGGCTGAACACCTTTGTCGTAGCCGAGAAATGGGCGAGCCCTGAAGCGATCGAAGCGCATGCAGCCGCCCCGCACATGCGAGCCTACGCCGAAAGGACGGCTGACATGATCGAAACCCGCATGATCCACATCCTCTCACCTCAATAAAAGTCCTGCCTAACGACCCCTGACGAGGTACGCTTCGATTGCACTGCCTAATGCAGCGCTTCCGTCCAAACCTAACCGATTTCGCGTCCCTGCTGCTGGAGCTCTCCATTGATTACATTCTACTACAACCTTGCCCCAAACCCGATGAAGGTTGCTCTGTGCCTGGAGGAGATGGGCCTCCCGTATGGGCTCAAGCCGGTGGATACCCGCAAAGGCGAGCAGCACCAGCCAGACTTTCTGGCCATCAATCCGAATGGCAAGGTGCCTGTGATCATCGACCAAGATACCGGCGCAAAGGTCTTCGACTCGAACGCAATCTTGCTCTATCTTGCGGAGAGGACTGGACAGTTCCTGCCCGACAGCACACCGATTGCGCGTGGTGAGCTTCTCTCTTGGCTGATGTTCATTGCAACAGGCGTTGGCCCGTTCTCAGGCCAAGCCGTGCATTTCAAGCACTTTGCGCCTGAGCCCAAGGACTATGCTGTCAATCGTTATCTGTACGAAGCGAAACGGCATTACGGCATCATTGATGTGCGTCTATCCGGTCAGCGCTACATGGTGGGTGAGACTTACACCATCGTGGACATGGCCCTGTGGGGCTGGACGCGTATGGTGCCGTTCATCTTGGGTGAGGGCGCCTGGGGCGACTTCCCGAACCTTAAGCGTCTCTTTGATGAGATCAGCGCTCGCCCAGCAGCTCAGGCCGCAGCTGCGCTGAAGGAGCGACACAGCTTCAAAGCTGATATGGACGACGAAGCACGCCAACATATGTTTCGACATTTGACTGCTCCGGCTAGCTGACTTCTCACGCGTGCCGCCGATCCTCCGCCCAGCATGCAGACTAGAGCTGATTTCACTTCCGTGGAATCAGCTCTCTTCTTGGCTGTGCCGCATTTTTAGACGGTGAACCGGATCCACTTCACCGAAAAATGCTCTAGCCACTGGGCAGAGGTAAAAGCCGTGGAGGGACATAGAGGTCCAGGGGAGCTTCCCGTCCGAAGCTGAAGATCGGCATCACATGTGACGAGCGGCCAAGCGCGAAACTGCTGAGGCATCCTTCCCGCCTTACGTCCCGCAGAATGTCCGATAGACGCGCTGGTGCGGTTCCGGTGGCTCGGAATAGTGGGCGAAAGCTGGCTGATCCTCATAGGGCTTCGAGAGGACCGTTAGAAGCTCCTCGAAAGGAGCAAAGTCGTTCCGCTCCACTGCAGCCTGGATCACCGCCTCCACGCGGTGATTGCGAGGGATAAAACTTGGATTAACAGCCCGCATTGCAGCTTGGCGGCTTGCACCATCTTGCGGTTCAAGGCTCAATCGCTCGCGCCAGCGGATGGACCAGGCATCGTAAGCAAGCGGATTGATGAAGAGGTTTCTGACGGCCTCATCTTTCTCAGGGCCAGCGGCGGCATCGCTCAAACGCCGGAAGGTCAGCGTGAAATCAGCCTGGTTCTCGGACATCGCCTTTAAGAGATCTTCGGCGAGCGTCACGTCTTCCTCGCGTTCCGTCAGCAGCCCGAGCTTGCGCCTGAGTCCCGCGTGATAGGTCGCCTCGAATTTACCCGAGAAGGCTTCGAGCGCCTCGCTCGCTTCCGCGACAGCTTTCTCCTGGTCCTCAGACAGGAGCGGCAGAAGCGTCTCAGCCAGCCGCGTCAAATTCCAGAGGCCGATGCGGGGTTGGTTGCCATAGGCATAGCGGCCCTGCTGGTCGATCGAGCTGAAGACCGTCGCCGGATCGTAGGCATCCATGAAGGCGCACGGGCCGTAGTCAATCGTCTCGCCGGCGATGGACATGTTGTCGGTGTTCATCACCCCGTGGATGAAGCCGACGTGAAGCCAACGGGCAATGAGATCCGCCTGGGCTGCAATGACTTGGTCCAGGAGCGCGCGGTAGGGTTGGTCGCTTTCGGCAGCCTGTGGGTAGTGCCGGGCAATGACGTAGTCCGCCAGGAGGCGTAGCCCCTCCACATCCTGCCGGGCTGCGAAGAACTGGAACGTGCCGATCCGGACATGACTCGAGGCAACACGGGTGAGAACTGCCCCGGGAAGCGGCGTCTCGCGGACAACCGTCTCTCCGGTTACCACTGCCGCAAGCGCACGCGTTGTCGGCAGCCCAAGCGCGGCCATTGCCTCGCTGAGGAGATACTCACGCAGGACAGGCCCCAATGCTGCCCGCCCATCGCCGCGGCGCGAAAAAGGTGTCGGACCTGAGCCTTTGAGCTGAATGTCCCGGCGGATGCCGTTTCGATCAACCACTTCGCCGAGGAGAATGGCCCGGCCGTCACCGAGCTGCGGCACAAAATGTCCAAACTGGTGTCCGGCATAGGCCATGGCGATGGGCTCGGCCGCATCCGGAACGCGGTTGCCGGCCAGAAGCTCAACTCCGTCAGGACTGGAGAGGCGATCAGGGTCGAGGCACAGCTGCACGGCAAAATCCCGGTTCAGCCGGATGAGCCTCGGAGCCGTAACGGGTGCAGGCTCTACGCGCGCGAAGAACCGATCAGGCAGGCGTGCATAGGTGTTGTCGAAAGGGAAGTGAATTGTCATGGGCCGATCCCACCGTCAGGACCACACGAAATTGTGTTCGGAGTTCCTGAAAACAAGGGTTGGCCGGCAGATCGAACGCATTCGGATGCAGAACGCCGCCGTTGGTGGTCGCGGCTTCGGCCGACGCCTTCCATGCAAGAAGTTAGAATTTTCGCTCTCGGTCGACGATGCGGTACTCACCGTCGATCACGTCCCCTGGCCCAGGCGCTTGGGCCATCCTGCGGCGAAGTCGCCACCGCAAGATCATACCCGCTATGATGGCAGCAGGGATGATGATCAGCGCAAGTCCGGCGGCTAGGACGACCAGCAAGAGGCCTAGTGAAACGGAAGCAATCAGCACCAGAGCAGCAGCCCAGCGAGGCATCCGGATCAATTTCATTCCTGGATGGGGCGAATAGCGCGGATTCATCTCTTCTCGTTACAAAGCTTGACTTTGACAAGCATCTATATGCTCACGCCAGAGGTGAGATACAAGGCTGATCTGAGCCGGACACCTGCGTCCTCGCTGCACCTCGTCCGGCCATCGCCAGAGTATTCGCTTTCGGCTCTCAAGGTGGGGTCTCGTCCTGGAACGAGCCGACCTTCACCTCAGCCCCCTCTGGTTCGGATGGCTCATGAAGCATTGCCGCGAGCCTCTGAAGGAAGTGAACAGATTCCTGCGGGTATGCCTCGCGCTGGGCTACCTTGATGATATTGTGAAGAATGGTGGAAATGTTGTCCAGTCGTGCCACCCGCTTGGCAGCAAGAACGTGAAAGAAGGTCGTGAATGCAACCATCATGGCCTGGTCATGCTCTTCAAGCTGCTGGCAGCGTGCCTTGAGAGCTTTGATGTCGCTTTCCTGAGTCGAGATAACCTCAACAAGCTTGAGCACTTGCTCAGCGATCACATCCAGAGAAGCATTCATCGGGAGAGGATGTCCCAAGGCATCATGTTGCATTTGGGGTGACAGGCCTGCGGCGTCCCCTTTTGCTTCTGCCACTTTCGATCCAGACAAAGCTGACGCTTCGAGAATGATCGGTACAGCGGCGCTCTCAACCAATTCTGAGGATGGGTCCTCCGGTTTCTTTCGCACATCTGGCCGTTCGCGCCTGTCCACCTTCCGAGCAGGTCTTCGCACTATCCGCTGTGCGAGGGCTAACACTTTCCAGATAAAGCCAAGCTTAGTCACATTCCGGCTCTTAACCTTGGCGCTAGATCGGTGCAGCGGCCGTATCGAAGAACAGCAACGCTGGGCTGGCACCGGAACGGTGCTTGAAAGCGCAAGTGAGCCAACTTGATCTCCACCTTTTCGAAGCAACGACACGGATAGAGCACCTGCAGAAAAGAGGCGAGCAGACTTCCTCGTTCGGCCACGTTCGCTCTCAGAAACGTAAATTCGAGCTTCTGTGCTGACAAGCGCTCTGGTGAGAGGCAATCAGGGCAAGGGCCCTCATCGCTGCGGCTCAAGATCTTGTACTTAGTTACACGCGGAAAACATCCGTAGTACCGTCTGACCAGGGTCAAGCCATCCATCATGGATTGGAGACAGAACAAAGTTCAGCACGCCTCAACACATGCCACTCGGTCCCGCAGCAAGGGTGTATGAGTACGCTGTCTCGCACTCTCCTCTCAAGGAGACCCCCGCGAGACAGCGTTGGGCCAAGGCTCTGCGGATCGCCGATCCCTGTCGCGCCAGCCCAAACCCCTTAGCTGTTGCTTACATCCAGGGATCTCGCTCCTTGGTGCATACCCTGCACGTTAACGATCTGGCGACCCAACTTTCGCTAATCTCCCGGCCAAGGCTCACGCAGGAGCCTGTTCCATTGGCAGGCAGGAAGTGCGGGAATGCGAGGGCAGGCTGATCTTTTCTTGGACTATGACGCCCCTCTAGGGCCGGTCGAGACCAAGCTCATCGATCGGATTATCATCAAGGCCAGACACCAGCGCGAGACTCTCAAAGCTCCTGATCATGAGAGCACCGCTCGAATGCTGGAGGCCACCGGCGACTACCGTGTACTCCGCCGCCTGCAGCCCCGTCCCGTCGCAGTCTCGCGTAGCCCTCGTCAGGGCGAGAAGATCGCCGTCATTGTCGACACCGAGACAAGGGGCCTTGATCAAACGAGGGACGAGGTCATTGAGCTGGGCATGATCGCTCTCACCTATGACGGTGACGGCCAAGTCGGTGACGTGATTGGTACGTTCAATGCCCTGCGGGAGCCGGGCGTGCCCATCAGCCCGGAGATCACCCGCCTGACCGGGATTACCCCGGACATGGTGGCGGGCCAGGTGCTCGATCATGGGGCGGCTGAGAGGTTCATCGAGCCAGCAGATCTGATCATCGCACATAATGCCCGCTTCGACCGACCTTTTTGTGAGCGACTGTTCAAGGGTTTTCAGGTCAAGGCCTGGGCCTGCTCCCACTCTGAGGTCCCGTGGAGCGAGTTTGGCTATGAAGGATCGAAGCTGGGGTATCTACTGGCGCAGTGCGGCTGGTTTCACCAGGGGCACCGAGCCGTCGACGACTGCCACGCGCTCCTTCAGGTGTTGACAACACCCCTCGCCTCTGATGCCAGGCTTCCTTTCAGGAATCTGCTGGAATCCGCCCGGAAGTCACTCCTGCGCATCTGGGCCGAAGGTAGCCCGTTCGACATGAAGGATGTGCTGAAAGCGCGAGGGTACCGTTGGAATGACGGCGCGGATGGACGGCGAAAGTCGTGGTGGGTCGAGGTTGCCGAGGAAGCCGGTGAGGCGGAGCTCTCTTTCCTTCGGCGCGAGGTTTACCGCCGGGAGGTCGAGCCCTACACTCAGAGGATCACCGCATTTGAGAGGTTCCGAGGGGCCCGCTAACCAGCACAGGAGACGCCTTTACGACGTTGCTCCGGCGTGGGCTTCATTCAACCCTTGAAATCGTGACCGTTCGCGTCCATTTCAATGCCCGCCAACGCAACAACGTTCATCTCACGCCATGACGACTGCTGACACCCCTCTGAGCCCTGCGAGCCACACCTTCGAAGCCGATGTCGCCAAGTTGCTGCATCTGATGGTGCACTCGGTCTATTCCGATAAGGATGTGTTCTTGCGCGAGCTCATCTCGAACGCGGCCGACGCTTGCGAGAAGCTGCGCTACGAGGCGATCTCCACCCCGGCCCTGCTTGGCGATGACCCCAAGGCCCGCATCACGCTTCTGATTGATGCCGAGAACCGCCGCCTGACCATTGAGGATAATGGCATCGGCATGAGCTGCGACGAGATGATCGAGGCGCTGGGCACGATCGCGCGCTCGGGCACCAAGGCGTTCATGGACCGGATCCAGGCGGCTCAGGGTGGCGAAGGCGCGCAGCTGATTGGCCAGTTTGGCGTCGGCTTCTACTCTGCTTTCATGGTGGCCGACCGGGTCGACGTCGTCTCACGGCGTGCTGGCAGTGACGAGGCGACGCTCTGGTCCTCTGATGGCAAGGGATCATACACGGTCGCACCAGCGACAACGAACGAAGCGCCCGCCCGCGGCACCCGGGTGATCCTGCACCTGAGGGAGGACGCCACCTCCTATACCGAACGCTATCAACTTGAGCGTATTGTTAAATCGCAGTCGGGTCATGTTCCGGTGCCGATCGTTCTCATCGAGAAGCCTGGGGCGGAGCCACAGGAAATGGCCGACGGAGCCGCACTTTGGGCGAAGCCGCGCAACGAGATCAAAGCCGAAGACTACACCGACTTCTACCGCAGCGTGGCAGGCCAGTTCGATGAGCCAGCGCTGACGGTGCATTTCCGGGCTGAGGGTCGCCACGAATATACGACTCTGGCCTTTGTGCCCGGGTCTAAGCCTTTCGACCTGTTTGACCCTGACCGTCACGGGCGACTGAAGCTGTACGTGAAGCGGGTGTTCATCACCGATGAGACTGAGATCCTGCCACGCTACCTTCGCTTCGTGCGCGGGCTCGTCGACTCGGCCGACCTGCCGCTCAATGTATCCCGCGAGATGATCCAGGAGAGCCCGCTTCTCGCCGCCATCAGGAAGGGGGTCACAAGCCGGATCCTCAGCGAGCTTGAGAAGCTCGCCCAGAGCGATGCTGAGGCTTACACCAAGGTCTGGGAGAACTTTGGCCCGGTGCTGAAGGAAGGCCTTTATGAGGATTTCGAGCGGCGTCCGACCCTGCTCAGCTTGGCCCGATTTAACACGACCTCATCCAGCAACGGGTGGCGCTCGCTCAAGGATTATGTCAGCTCTCTCAAGGAGAACCAGACCGCCATTTACTACGTTACCGGCACCGATCTCGCCCGGCTTCAAACCTCGCCTCAGCTTGAAGGCTTCCGCGCCCGTGGCATTGAGGTTCTGCTGTTGCCTGATGCGGTCGATAGCTTCTGGGTCACAGCCGGTGTTGACTACGAAGGCAAGCCGTTCAAGTCAGTCACCCAGGGTGCGGCGGATCTGGCGTTGATCCCGTTGATCGACGCCAAAGAAGATACAAACATAACCGTGACGGAAGCGGTGTCGCAGTTCATTCAATCCGTAAAGGCCACCCTTGGGGAAGCCGTCTCTGAAGTCCGCGCTTCAGAACGACTGACGGAAAGTGCGGTCTGCTTGGTCGCTCCCGAGTCCGGCATGGACCGGCAGTTGGAGCGGCTCCTGGCGAGGGCGGGGCAATTAGGGACCGCAGCAAAGCCAGTCCTTGAGATCAATCCTCGCCATGACCTCATTGTCGCCCTTGCAAATCTCGGAGATGCCGAACAAACACTTGGCGAGGACGCCGCCCACCTGCTCCTGGATGAGGCGCGGATCTTGGACGGAGAACTCCCAGCCGATGCAAAGGCATTCTCACAGCGGCTCGCACGGGTCATCCAGCGGGGCGTTTCCGGCCGGTAAACTGAACTGGCCACACACGTTGGTGCGGTCGCAAGGGCCGCGCTCCGTCGGCTGCGGCATAGCTCCACGTGTGAACGCCCCATAACAGAAGATCAAAGTCGGCTAGCTCCTGCGCCCGCGTTTTCTGTGACGGAGTGGAGGTTGTCAACCATTCCTGCAGCGGCGTCTGAGGCGTATACTCTGATCGAGCTGTTAGGAGTGATCCGTGGTCCGATTGGTGACATTGCTCTGGCTTGCGGCCGCGATCCTATGGCCTGAGCATGGTCGGGCAGATCATGACCGTGTTCCCAATCCACCGCGCCCCACTGGTCAGAAGCTGCCTCCGTTGCCAGGTCTCGACCGGACAGCCATTACGGTGTCCGGACTATCGTCGGGTGGTTTCTTCGCGCACCAGTTCCATGTCGCCTTTTCCAGTCTTGTCAAAGGCGCAGGGATTCTCGCTGGTGGGCCTTATGGCTGCGTTGAAAGCATCCGGAACCCGTGGGTGCCCCTCTGGCCCGTGCCTCTGGACCGGGTCTCCGCGGCAGTCGTGGCGTGCACCCACTACTATGGCAACCGTTTCTATGGCTTGCGCCCCTCAGGACCGACGGCTGAGGACTCGATCAGGCTTCTAAGGGAGGCGGCGAACCGCGGGTTGATCGACGATCCATCCAATCTTGCGAACAGCCGGGTATGGCTGTTCCACGGCAAGAGCGACGACGTCGTCCCACCCCGGGTCATGGACGCCCTCAAGCAATTCTATGACATGATCGGAGTTCACGAGCCAGAGCTTCTGTTCGACCAAAATCAGACCGGGTCTCCGGCCAATCATGGCATTCCAGTCAGCATCTTCACAGGGCAGAGCAGCTTTCCTGTCCGCCATTGTGGGCAACATGAACCACCTTACGTGATTCAATGTGGGTATGGGGCCGCCGAGATGCTCTTGCACCATCTCTATCCTGAGCCGTTGAAGCCCGCTTCCGGTGATCCTCACCAGGACGGAACCCTAGTGGCGTTCGACCAATCCGAATTCTTCGAGCCAACTGACAAGAGAGTTAGTCTCTATGACATAGGATACCTGTATGTGCCGACCCAATGCGCCTCTGAGCCATGTCGCCTGCATGTAGCCTTTCATGGCTGCAGGCAGAACGTGAGTAGCGTTCACGATGACTTCATCCGCGACGCTGGCTATAATCGCTGGGCTGCGACCAACAACATCGTCGTTCTGTATCCACAAGCCACCGCCTCGGCAGCGAACCCGAACCATTGCTGGGATTTTTGGGGCTACAGCGGAGCAAGCTATGCCCATCGCAACGGCTCACAGATGCGCGCTGTCAGAACGATGGTGGACCGCTTGCTAGGCCCATCGCCTCAATAGCACACCTGTCAAACCAGGGCTGGAGGCAACAGACCCTCACGTTCGTATGCACCGACCCCTTATGTTGTTCTAGCAGTGAACAGTTCTCGTGGATGAACACGGGAGGATGAGCCCTATGGCACAGGCTGTCAGGCCGCTTTACACCAATGTATTGGCTCATAATCGGGTTTAGCCGCGTTCCACACTAGACGACGCAAGTCGCTAGGCTGAGCCAAAAGTACTTGCCAAACCGCACTGCGAGCCCTACGTGCGGGAACGATCACAGATCGAGTGTGCCGCGCAGGTCGATCCACCTGATCAGAGTAGAGCAATATCTGCTCTACTTAGTCTTCGAGCAAGTACCCGCGCGGCAAGGACAATTATAATGAGCGAAAGTGTAGCTCCTCTGAACATTATCGAACTCGCAGCTGACATTGTGTCGGCGTACGTGAGCAACAACTCCGTACCAGCGGCAGACCTGCCATTCCTTCTCAACTCCGTCTATAGCGCCCTTGCGAAGACCGCCCAAGGTCAGCCGGAGGAACATCAGGCCGAGCTGGTTCCTGCCGTCCCGGTACGGAGATCGGTGACACCGGATGCCATCATCTGCCTTGATGACGGGAAGAAGTTCAAGTCGCTGAAGCGCCATCTGCGCACAACCTATGACATGACTCCGGAGCAGTACCGGGCCAAGTGGAACCTGCCGCATGACTACCCGATGGTAGCGCCTAACTACGCCAAAGCCCGCTCCGAGCTTGCAAGAAGCATGGGGCTCGGCCAGCAGCGAAAGAAGGGCGAAACGCAGGTCGAGCCTGCCGCGGAGGATGCCGCCCCCACCAGGCCTAAGCGGGCTGCAGCCAAGGCGGCTAAAACATCGGCCGAAGTGACAGTGCCTTCCAAGCCGAGACGCACGAGAAAGGCTGCATGATTCCTTCTCCTGCCAGAAGAAGGGAGCATCCTTTTGGGTTCAGCCCGGCGCAACCAGGTGCCGGGCTTTTATCGCTACCAAGTACCTGTTCTCGTCGCATCAGATGGGGGTTGAAGCACAAGTTAAGGCTCTGTTTACGGTGATTGTTCATCGTGTTGGCTCTGTGACTGGAGCCTCACCATGGATCGCTCTGATCAAGCCCACTGCAATCAACCGAGTGGACAGGGACTCCGCGGGTGCATCGTCTTGGCGTTTGCGCTGGTCGGGATCGCTTCCACTGCCCTTTTCAGCCTTACGGACGCAACCTCTGCCGAAAGCCTTTTCGAGCTACCCGTTGCTGGTGAACCCCTTCAAGCCATAGAACGCAGCGTCCCCACAGCCGCCTGGATCAGGTTCTGTCAGAGACAGCCCCAGGAATGTCGGACGGATCGATCGGAGCCTACCCACATTCAGCTCAGTCCGGGAGTGTGGGGCACGATCAGCAGAGTCAACGAGCACGTCAACTCAGTCATTCTGGCGGTCACGGACCAGGATCACTGGGGTGTGGTCGATCGGTGGGATTATCCTGATGAGGGAATGGGGGATTGCGAGGACATTCAGCTTCTCAAACGCAAGCTCCTCGTTGAAGCCGGCCTACCCCATAGGGCCCTGCGGATGACGGTCGTGGTCGACGAGCAGGGTCAGGGGCACGCGGTGCTCATGGTCCGGACAGACCGTGGCGACTTTATCCTCGACAACAAGAGGAACGCTGTCCTCCTCTGGAGCAAGACGGGCTACACGTTCATCAAACGTGAGGGAGCAAGCGGCTCAGCCTGGGTAGCTCTTGGAGATCAGCCAATGTCCGTCATCACGGCAAATCGTTAGCCCCGTCAAAGCGCTCAACGAACGTTCTGACCAACGGCTATGAGGGGGAAAAGCTCACAGGTTCCTTCAGTTTCTGTTCCACTGATACATTCTGCGCTCACCCGCCTGACAGTCGACGGGGGCCTCCGCCTGGACCTTCCGGATCAGAGGTGTGGAAAGGTCCGCAATTTCTCGAATGATCTTCGTACGGATCGCCTCCGCAAACTGCCGCTGCTCCCGCACAGGCACGAGGAAAGCTCCCCGTCCGCCGATGACACAGTCCCGGTAATAGAGGTCGAGGTTCTCCATATCGCCAAAACCGCTTGGACGTTTGAGCATGATCGGCAGGCCATTGATGGTAATGCCCTGTGCCGTTGCCTCATCCCGAGCCGCAACAACGCCTCTTCCGCTGCTGTTCGGACCATCTCCTGAGATATCGATCACCTTCCGGATCGGCGAAACGCCGGTTTCAGCCAAGAGCTTTGCAGCGAAGTCGATTGCACCTGAAATCGATGTACGCTGGATGCGTCCGATAGGGGTTTTGCTCAGGCCATCCGCAAACTTCCTTGCACTCTCAGGTCCATCGACGATCGTCCAGGGTTCTATCACCTTTTGCTCATCCACGCTGGACCACTCCACATAGGTGACCGTGATCCGTCCGAGCATGCCGTTGCGGATCGCATCATGCACAAGCGGCGAGCGGAACGCTTCGATGAACCCCTGACGTTGCAGTTCCTGCTCCTCAGGGTCCATGGAGCGCGACACATCCACCGCCAGAACAAGCGCGAGATCAACTTCCGTTTCAGCTCTGGCG
>DATHAU010000447.1:0-13803 GCA_035296545.1 Microvirga sp. | reverse complement strand
ATCGCAGCTAAGACCACCATCGGCTACGGCGCGCCCAAGAAGGCGGGCACCTCCAAGGCCCATGGCGAGCCCCTGGGCGCCGAGGAGCTGGCGGGCGCCAAGGCCGCCATCGGCTGGAGCCATGCGCCGTTCGAGATCCCGGACAACATCCGCTCCGCCTGGGCCAAGGCCGGCAAAAGGGGCCGCCGCGAGCGCAAGGCCTGGGCCGAGCGCCTCAAGGCCCTCGAGCCGCAGAAGCGGGCCGAGTTCGAGCGCCGCCTCAAGGGCGTGCGCCCTCAAGGCTTGGCCGACGCCGTCGCCAAACTCAAGGACAGGCTCGTGGCCGAGCCGCAGAACGTGGCCACCCGCAAGGCCAGCGAGATCGCCCTTGAGGTGATCACCGAGGCGGTGCCGGAGCTGGTGCTGGGCTCGGCGGACCTGACGCCTTCCAACAACACCAAGACCAAGAACCTCACCGCCATCTCGCCCGGCCATTATGCGGGCCGCTACATCCATTACGGCATCCGCGAGCACGGCATGGCGGCGGCCATGAACGGCATCGCGCTCCATGGCGGCCTGGTGCCCGCCGGCGCGACCTTCATGGTCTTCACCGATTACGCCCGGCCCGCCATGCGCATCGCGGCGCTCGCGGGCATTCCGGCGATCTACGTGATGACCCACGACTCCATCGGCCTCGGCGAGGACGGCCCCACCCACCAGCCGGTGGAGCACCTGGCGGCGCTGCGCGCCATGCCGAAGCTGCGGGTGCTGCGCCCGGCGGACGCCATCGAGACCGCCGAATGCTGGCAGATGGCCCTCGAGCGCACGGACGGCCCCACCATGCTGGCGCTCACCCGCCAGAACCTGCCGCAGGTTCGCAAGGACGGCGGCTCGACCAACCTGTCGGCCACGGGCGCCTACGAGCTGTCGCCCGCCAGCGGCAAGGCCCGCGCCACCATCTTCGCGTCGGGAAGCGAGGTGGAGATCGCGCTGGCGGCCCAGCGGCTTCTCGATGAACAAAGCTTCGCCGTTCGCGTTGTCTCGGTGCCCTCGCTCGACCTTTTCCTGGCCCAGCCCGAGAAGACCCGCGCCCGCATCATCGGCGATGCGCCGATCAAGGTTGCGGTGGAGGCGGCGGTGCGCTTCGGCTGGGATTCGGTCATCGGTCCGGACGGAATTTTCGTCGGAATGCATGGGTTTGGCGCAAGCGCGCCCTACAAGGATCTTTACAAGCACTTCGGCATCACCGCCGAGGCCGTGGCCGAGAAGGTCCTCAGAACGCATAATCTGTGAGGCTCGAAACCGGTTCGAGCCTCGCCTCACAAGGGAGCTAAGACGATGACGGTGAAGGTCGCGATCAACGGGTTCGGTCGCATCGGGCGCAACATCCTGCGGGGTATCGTGGAAAGCGGCCGCAAGGACATTCAGGTGGTCGCCATCAACGACCTCGGCCCCGTGGAGACGAACGCCCACCTTCTCCGCTTCGACTCCGTCCATGGCCGCTTCCCGGCGGACGTGACGGTGGAGGGCGAGTTCCTGGTGGTGAACGGCCAGAAGATCAGGGTCACGGCGATCAAGGATCCGGCGACCCTGCCGCACAAGGAGCTCGGCGTCGACATCGCGCTGGAATGCACCGGCATCTTCACCTCCAAGGACAAGGCCTCGGCGCATCTCGCCGCCGGCGCCAAGCGCGTCATCGTGTCGGCTCCCGCCGACGGCGCCGACCTGACCGTGGTCTACGGGGTCAACCACGACAAGCTGACCCGGGACCACATGGTCATCTCGAACGCCTCCTGCACCACGAACTGCCTCGCGCCCGTCGCGAAGGTGCTGCACGATGCGGTGGGGATCGAGAAGGGCTTCATGACCACGATCCACTCCTACACCAACGATCAGCCCACCCTCGACCAGATGCACAAGGACCTCTACCGCGCCCGCGCGGCGGCCCTGAACATGATCCCCACCTCCACCGGCGCGGCCAAGGCCGTGGGCCTCGTCCTGCCGGAGCTCAACGGCAAGCTCGACGGCTCGTCGATCCGCGTGCCGACCCCGAACGTCTCCGTGGTGGACTTCAAGTTCGTGGCCAAGAAGGCGACCACCAAGGAGGAGATCAACGAGGCGATCAAGCGGGCGGCGGAGCAGGAGCTGAAGGGCATCCTCGGCACCACCGACCAGCCCAACGTCTCGTCGGACTTCAACCACGACCCGCACTCCTCCGTGTTCCACCTGGATCAGACCAAGGTGATGGAGGGCAACTTCGTGCGCGTCCTGTCCTGGTACGACAACGAATGGGGCTTCTCGAACCGCATGGCGGACACCGCCGTGGCCATGGCGAAGCTGATCTGACGGGAGGCCCCCATGACCGCCTTCCGCACCCTCGACCAGGCCGACCTCAAGGGAAAGCGCGTTCTCGTCCGGGTGGACCTCAACGTCCCCATGGAGAACGGCCGGATCACGGACGCGACGCGCATCGAGCGCGTCCTTCCCACCCTCCGGGAAATCTCCGACAAGGGCGGAAAGGTCATTCTTCTCGCCCATTTCGGCCGCCCGAAGGGCCGCGATCCCAAGGAATCCCTGCGGCCCGTGGCGGAGGCGGTCTCCGGGCAGCTCGGAAAGCCCGTGGCCTTCGCCGAGGACTGCATCGGCGAGGCCGCAGCCCGGGCGGTCGATGCCCTCAAGGATGGCGACGTGCTCCTGCTCGAGAACACCCGCTTCCACCCGGGCGAGGAGAAGAACGATCCGGCCTTCGTCGAGGCTCTGGCAAAGCTCGGCGACCTCTATGTGAACGACGCCTTCTCGGCGGCGCACCGGGCCCACGCCTCCACGGAGGGCCTCGCCCGCGCGCTGCCCGCTTATGCCGGCCGCTCCATGCAGGCGGAGCTCGACGCCCTCACCAAGGGGCTGGAAGCCCCCAAGCGCCCGGTGGTCGCCATCGTGGGCGGCGCCAAGGTGTCCACCAAGATCGACCTGCTCGAAAACCTCGTCGCCCGGGTGGACGCCCTCGTGATCGGCGGCGGCATGGCCAACACCTTCGTGCACGCCACGGGGCTCGGCGTCGGCAAGTCGCTGGCCGAAAAGGACCTGGCGGCGACGGCGCTTCGCATCATCGAGAAGGCCCGCGACGCCAACTGCGCCATCATCCTGCCGGTGGACGGCGTCTGCGCCTACGAGTTCAAGGCGGGAGCCCAGAACCTGACCTACGGCATCGACGCCATCCCCGACGACCGGATGATCCTCGACATCGGCTCCCAGTCGGTGGAGCGCGTCAACGCGGCCATCAACGACGCCGCGACCCTGGTGTGGAACGGCCCCCTCGGGGCTTTCGAGATCGCTCCCTTCGACCAGGGCACGGTGGCGGCGGCCCGCCATGCGGCCGAGCGCACGAAATCGGGCAAGCTCGTGTCGGTGGCCGGCGGCGGCGATACGGTGGCGGCCCTCAACCATGCTGGCGTTGCGGAAAGCTTCACCTATGTATCCACGGCGGGCGGCGCCTTCCTCGAATGGCTCGAAGGCAAGTCGCTGCCCGGAGTGGAAGCCCTGAGGGCTTAAAGCCGCGTTGCCCGGCGAGGGTTAATCCGTCTTCGCCCCGGCCCACGCAACGGCTTGAGCTAGAGTTCAGCTTCGGCTCCTTTCAAGAGCAAGATCAACACGGAGGACAAGATGGCGCGCATTACCCTGAGGCAGCTTCTGGATCACGCAGCCGAGCAAGGCTACGGCGTACCGGCCTTCAACATCAACAACATGGAGCAGGCGCTCGCCATCATGGCGGCGGCCAGCGAGGTGGATGCGCCGGTGATCATCCAGGCGAGCCGCGGCGCGCGCTCCTACGCCAACGACGTGATGCTCAAGCACATGATGGACGCGGTCACCGAGATCTATCCGCAGATTCCGGTCTGCGTGCATCTCGACCACGGCAACGAGCCCGCCACCTGCATGACGGCGATCCAGGCCGGCTTCACCTCGGTGATGATGGACGGCTCCCTCAAGGCCGACGGCAAGACCCCGGGGGACTGGGACTACAACGTGGGCGTCACCCGCACCGTAGTGGAGATGGCCCATCTCGGCGGCATCTCGGTGGAGGGCGAGCTCGGCGTGCTCGGCTCCCTGGAGAGCGGCATGGGCGAGGCCGAGGACGGCCACGGGGCCGAGGGCAAGCTCAGCCACGACCAGCTCCTCACCAATCCGGACGAGGCCGTGAAGTTCGTGGCCGAGACCAAGGTGGATGCGCTTGCCATCGCCATGGGCACCTCGCACGGGGCCTACAAGTTCACCCGCAAGCCCGACGGGGCGATCCTGGCCATGCACGTGATCGAGGAGATCCACAAGAAGCTGCCGAACATGCACCTGGTGATGCACGGCTCCTCCTCCGTGCCCCAGGACCTCCAGGACATCATCAACCAGTACGGCGGCAAGATGCCCCAGACCTGGGGCGTGCCCGTGGAGGAGATCCAGCGCGGCATCAAGCACGGGGTGCGCAAGATCAACATCGACACGGACAACCGCATGGCCATGACCGGCCAGATCCGCAAGGTCCTGTCGGAGAATCCGGGCGAGTTCGACCCGCGCAAGTACCTGAAGCCCGCCATGGAGGCGATGACCAAGCTGTGCAGGCAGCGCCTGCAGGATTTCAACACCGCGGGCCAGGCCTCGAAGATCAAGCGGGTGTTCACCCCCGCCGAGATGGCCAAGCGCTACGCCTCCGGCGAGCTCGACCCCACCTTCGGCTCCAGCCGCCAGGCGGCGGAGTAAGATCGGCGTCAGCCCCACCGCGCCCTTCCTGGGGCGCTGAGTTCTTCCCTCCCCCTTGCGGGGAGGGATCGAGGGTGGGGGTCGTAATGTCAGAGCTGCGCTGCCTCAACAAAGAGTGCGAGGCCGCTACAGCCCCTTCACCTCTCCCCGGCGGGCAGAGGTGAAGAGCGCCTGACCTGCAAATCTCTCACCCGGCCCCACCACCCCTGCCCCTGCCCGCAAGGGGGAGGGGAAAGAGGGCAGCGTCCATGGATCAGGCTTTCGCCTCATTCATGATCGACAAGCGGGGCCTCGCAAGACGGCCCCGTTTTCGTTATGGAGGGCTGCCTTTCATTTCTCTTGATCCGTGACCCATGGCCGAGCCCGCCTCCCGCCTCTATCTCATCACCCCCGTCCTGGAGGATGCCTCCTTCGCGCCCCGCCTCGCCGAGGCCTGCGCGACCGGAACCGTCGCGGCCGTTCTGCTGCGCCTCGCCCCCGCCGACGAGCGCAGCCTCACCAACCTGGTGAAGGCTCTCGCGCCGGCCGCGCAGGAGCATGGAGCAGCCCTGATCGTCACGGCCGAGGGCAAGGCGGACCTTGCCGCCGTCGCGGCCCGGGGCGGAGCGGACGGGGTGCATGTTTCGGGCGATCCGGCCCAGATGCGCGAGCTTCGCGACCGGCTCAAGGACGGCCGCGCCATCGGCGCAGGCCACATCCGCACCAAGGACGAGGCCATGGGCTGGGGCGAGGCCGGGGCGGACTACCTGCTCTTCGGCGAGCCGCGCCCCGACGGCTCCCTGCCCTCCCTCGATGGCGTGGCGGAGCGGGCGGCCTGGTGGGCGGAGATCTTCGAGACCCCCTGCGCCGCCTATGCCCCAGGCCTCGAAGCGGTGGGCGCGCTCGCCGCCACGAACGCGGAATTCATCGCCCTCGGCGATGCGGTCTGGTCCCACGAGGGCGGCCCCGCCGCCGCCCTCAGGGCCGCCGCGGACATTCTCGGCCGGCAGGAGGCCTCGCGCTGATGCGGCTCTCTCGGACGGGGCTTTCCTGGGCTGCCGGCGCGGTTCTCCTCGCGGCGTCCGCGTCCCTCGGCCATGCGGCCGAGCCGGACCTGGCCTATGGGGCCTATCAGCGCGGCCTCTACCTCACCGCCTTCCGCGAGGCGACCCTCCGGCTGGAGAAGAACCGGAACGACGCCGCCGCCATGACCCTCCTGGGCGAGCTCTACAACCAGGGCCTCGGGGTGCCGGCCGACCCCAGGAAGGCGGCCGAATGGTATCGCCTGGCGGCCGCGCGGGGCGACGCCAATGCCCTGGTGTCCCTCGGCCTCATGGCCTTGGAGGGGCGCGGCCTCGACAGGAACCAGAACCAGGGCAGGACTTGGCTGGAGGAGGCCTGCGCCAAGAACAACCCGGTCGCCTGCCACAACCTCGCCCTGCTCCTCCTGCCCAGCGGCGCCGAGGTGGATCTGGAACGGGCGGCCGAGCTCCTGCGCAAGGCTGCGGACGCGGAGATCCCGGACGCGCAGCACGCCCTGGGCGTGCTCTACCTGAAGGGCCGCGGGGTGGACCGGGACGCCTCCGAGGCCGCCCGCCTGTTCGAGCGCGCGGCCAGGAACGGCAGTTCCGTGGGCGAGGTCGAATACGCCATCCTGCTCTTCAACGGAGAGGGCGTGACGGCCAGCGAATCCGGGGCCGCCCGCTATTTCCGCCGCGCCGCCGCCAAGGGCAACGCCATTGCCCAGAACCGCCTCGCCCGGCTCCTGGCGGCGGGACGGGGCGTACCCCAGAACAAGGTCGACGCCGCCGCCTGGCATCTCCTGGCCTCCGCCCAGGGCCTGAGCGATTCCTGGCTCGACAACGCCCTCAAGGACCTGACCGCCGACGAGCGCACCCGGGCGGAGCGCCTCGCAGCGGAGCGCCTCGGGGTGCGCTGAGCACGCCATCCCGGCGGCCCTCCCATGGATCATTCGGATGGATCATTTGGGCGGGGCCCCGGTTGATCGAGCGTGATCGCTTGACGTTCACCCCTCCCGTGGTCCATCGACCACGTTCCCTTCGAACCGCTCTTTGCCAATCTCTTTCCTGCCAGGACCGCCCCGATGATCCGCTCGCCCCTCATGACTGTCATGACCGATGCCGTGATGAAGGCCTCGCGCTCCCTCAAGCGCGATTTCGGCGAGGTCGAGAACCTGCAGGTGTCCCGCAAGGGCCCGGGGGACTTCGTCACGGCCGCCGACCGCAAGGCGGAGAAGATCCTGCGCGAGGCCCTGGAGAAGGCCCGGCCCGGCTACGGCTTCATCCTGGAGGAGAGCGGGGTGATCGAGGGCACGGACACCAGCCACCGCTGGCATGTGGACCCCCTCGACGGCACCACCAACTTCCTCCACGGCCTGCCGCAGTTCGCCATCTCGGTCGGCCTGGAGCGGGACGGCCAGATCGTCGCCGGGGTGATCTACGATCCCGCCAAGGACGAGCTGTTCATCGCCGAGAAGGGCAAGGGCGCCTACCTCAACAACCGCCGCATCCGGGTGGCGGCCCGCAACGAGCTGGCCGACGCGGTGGTGGCCTGCGGCCTGCCGCATATCGGCCGGGGCGATCACGGCCTCTTCCTGCGCGAGATGGCCGCCGTCATGGGCCATGTGGGCGGCCTGCGCCGCTGGGGCGCGGCGGCCCTCGACATGGCCTACGTGGCCTGCGGGCGCTTCGACGGCTACTGGGAGCGCGGGGTGAATTCCTGGGACATCGCGGCGGGCATTCTCATGATCCGCGAGGCGGGCGGCTACGTGTCCGATGCGGACGGCGCTCCGAACCCCCTGGCCACGGGCTCCATCGCCTGCGGCAACGAGATCGTCCATCGGGATTTGGTCAAGGCGCTGAAGACGGCCAGGGGCTGACGTTGGGGCCGATATTTCTGTTCGCGTCTCCCCGAGACCCATGCGCCATGCTTGATCCCTCGGTCCTGTGCGGCCACATTAGCACCACCCCGAAGCACCAACACGCAGGATAACGATGGCGGACCAAACCCTTACCCCACCGCGGATCTACCTGATCCGCATGGCGGTGTTCCTGGTTCTGGCGGGGTTCGTCGCGTTCATTCTCTACCGGCAGATCTGGACCGCCTTCCAGGCCAATCCCGGCCTCAACGCCCTCATCCTGGGGGTGATGTTCATCGGCATCGTGCTGGCGATCCGGCAGGTCTGGCGGCTCTTTCCCGAGGTGCGCTGGGTCAACACCCTGAAAGAGGCCGACGACGCGACCCTTGCCCCCCGGCCCCCCGTCCTGCTGGCGCCCATGGCGACCCTCATGGGCAACCGTGCGGGCTCCGCCCTGTCCGTGGCCGCCACCCGCGCCCTGCTCGATTCCATCGGCGCGCGCCTGGACGAGAGCCGGGAGATCGTGCGCTATCTCGCGGGCCTGCTGGTGTTCCTGGGCCTGCTCGGCACGTTCTGGGGCCTCATCGACACGGTGGGCTCGGTCGGGCGCATCATCTCGTCCCTGAGAACCGGCCAGGACACGGCGGTGCTCTTCGACGAGCTGAAGAACTCCCTGGCCGGCCCCCTCCAGGGCATGGGCCTGTCGTTCTCCGCGTCCCTGTTCGGCCTGGCGGGCTCCCTCGTGGTCGGCTTCCTCGATCTCCAGGCGGGCCAGGCCCAGAGCCGCTTCTACACGGAGCTGGAGGACTGGCTCGCCATGTCCACCACGGATGCGCCGGCGGAAGGCCCCGCGCGCTCCGGGACCCCGCAGGAGCTGATGGTCGCCCTCGGCCGGCTCACCGCGGCGGTCAACGAAGGCAGCGGGGGGCGCTCCGCCACCCAGGCCATGGCCAACCTGGCCGAGGGCGTGCAGGGCCTCGTGCAGCACATGCGGGCCGAGCAGCAGATGATCCGCGACTGGGTCGAGGCCCAGGCCACCCGCGAGAAGGAACTCAAGCAGGTTCTCGACCGCATCTCCCGTGAAAGGCTGCCCTGATGCCCATGTCGAGCACGGGAGGCCGCCGGCGCGGGCGGGGAAGCCAGATCAACTACTGGCCGGGCTTCGTGGACGCGCTCTCCACCCTGCTCCTGGCGATCATCTTCCTGATCTCGGTGTTCACGGTGGGGCAGTTCTTCCTGTCCCGGGAATTGTCGGGCCGGGACACGGTGCTCGACCGGCTGAACCGCCAGATCTCCGAGCTAACGGACCTCCTGTCCCTGGAGCGGTCGAGCCGGCGCTCCGTCGAGGAGTCTCTGACCTCCCTGCAGACCACCCTTCAGGCCAACGAGGCGGAGCGGGCGCGCCTGCAGAACCTTCTGAGCAGCGGCGGCGCAGTCCAGAACCGGGCGGCGGAGCTGAACACCGCCCTGGAGACGGAGCGGCAGGCCACCGGCCGGGCCCTGAGCCAGGTCGAGATCCTGAACCAGCAGATCGCCGCCATGCGCCGGCAGCTGGCGGCTCTGGAGGAGGCCCTGGCGGCGTCCGAGACCCGGGACAGGGAGAGCCAGGCGCGCGTCGCCGATCTCGGCAGCCGCCTCAACGTGGCCCTGGCCCAAAGGGTGCAGGAACTGGCCCGCTACCGGTCCGACTTCTTCGGCCGCCTGCGGCAGATCCTCGGCAACCGGCCCGACGTGCGCATCGTGGGCGACCGCTTCGTCTTCCAGTCGGAGGTGCTGTTTCCGGCGGGCCAGGCCAGCCTGCGCCCGGAAGCCGCCGGCGAGCTCGACCGCATCGCCAGCGCCCTCGTGGAGCTCGAGCGCCAGGTGCCGCCGGACATCCCCTGGGTGATCCGCGTGGACGGACACACGGACCAGCGCCCCATCGCCACGTCGCAATTCCCGTCGAACTGGGCCCTGTCCTCGGCGCGGGCCATCGCGGTGGTGCAGGCGATGATCGCCAGGGGCGTCCGGCCCCAGCACCTGGTGGCCGCAGGCTTCGGCGAGTTCCAGCCCCTGGACGCCGCCACCACGGAGGAGGCCTATTCCCGCAACCGGCGCATCGAGCTCAAGCTGACCGAACGATGATCCGGAGGGGCTCAGGCCTTGCCCAGGGCCCGCGCCACGTCCCGGACCTGAACGCCCACCCGCTTGACCGCGTCCATCAGTTCGGGGCGCGAGACGTTCCATTTGTCGGACCAGAAGCGGAGCTCCCAATCCTGGTGGAGATTGATGCGGGACGTGTCCTGAAAATGCCGTCTGCTGAAGCCGGTAGCCATTCCTGATCTTCCACCTTGAACCGATCGCGCCGGTTCTCATGTCAACGGCGGAGCGAGGGCATCGGTTCGGGAGTACGACCTATTCGGCCGCCAGGGAGTGCTCTTCCGCACCTGTGAACTGGAGGCGGGCAAGCCGCGCATAGAGGCCGCCCTGGGCCAGAAGCGCCTCGTGGGCGCCCTCCTCCACGATCCGCCCTCCGTCCATCACCAGGATCCGGTCGGCGGAGCGCACGGTGGCGAGCCGATGGGCGATGACCAGGGTGGTGCGCCCTTCCATCAGCCGGTCGAGGGCCGTCTGCACCTTGCGCTCGCTCTCCGCGTCGAGGGCCGAGGTGGCCTCGTCGAGCAGCAGGATCGGCGCGTCCTTCAGGATCGCCCGGGCGATGGCGAGGCGCTGGCGCTGCCCGCCCGACAGGGTCACCCCGCGCTCGCCGATCATGCTGGCGTAGCCCTGCGGCAGGGCCTGGATGAAGCCGTCGGCGGAGGCCAGAACTGCTGCCCGGCGCACCTCCTCCTCGGTCGCGTCCGGGCGGCCGTAGCGGATGTTGTCCATCACGCTCGCGGCAAAGATCGTCGGGTCCTGGGGGACGAGGGCCATGCGCGCCCTGAGCGCGAAGGGGTCCGCCGCCGGGACCGGAACCCCGTCCACCCGGATCGCGCCGCCTTGCGGGTCGTAGAAGCGCAGGAGCAGTTGCAGGACGGTGCTCTTGCCGGCCCCCGAGGGGCCCACGATCGCCACCCGCTCGCCCGAGGCGACGGAAAAGCTCAGGCCGTGGAGGGCGGGCCTGTCGCTCCTGGCCGGGTAGGCGAAGTGGACGTCCTCGAACGCGACGGTGCCGAGGGGCGGCTCCGGCAGGGGCATGGGGTCCCGGGGCGCCTGGACGGCGGGCCTCGCCTCCAGGATCTCGCCCAGGCGCTCCGCCGCGCCGGCCGCCTGGGACAACTCGCCGTAGACCTCCGAGAGCTGGCCCAGCGAGCTTGCGGCAAAGACCGCATAGAGCACGAACTGCGACAGCCGCCCGCCGGTCATGGCCCCCGCCAGCACGTCCTGCGCCCCGTACCAGAGCACGGCCACCACGCTGGCCGAGACCAGGAAGATCCCCGTGCCCGTCAGGAGGGCCCGCATGGTGGTGGAGAGGCGGGAGGCCTCGAAGGCCTCCTCGGCGGCGGCGGCAAAGCGCGAGGCGGTCAGGCTCTCCATGCCGAAGGCCTGCATGGTCCGCACCGCGCCCACCGCCTCCGCCGCATAGGCCGAGGCGTCGGCGAGCCGGTCCTGGGCCGCCCGCGAGCGCCGCCGCACGGCCCGGCCCGAGAAGACCAGGGGCAGCACGATCACCGGAATGGCCAGGAGGACCAGGGCCGAGAGCTTGGGGCTGGTGACGATCATGAGCGTCACCGCGCCCAGGAACAGGAACACGTTGCGCAGGGCGATGGAGATCGTGACCCCGAAGGCGGCCTTGACCTGGGTGGTGTCGGCGGTGAGCCGGGACACGATCTCGCCGCTCCTGGTCCGGTCGAAGAAGGCGGGGTCGAGGGAGGTGAGATGCCGGAACACGGCCGAGCGCACGTCCGCCACCACCCGCTCGCCCAGGGTGATGACCAAGTAGTACCGAAGGGCGCTGGCCATGGCCAAAACGCCCACCACCACCATCAGGAGGGCGAAATAGGCGTCGATATAGTCCCGCCCCTGGTCCGAGAAGCCGAAATCCACCACCCGGCGCACGGCGATGGGAACCACGAGCGTCGCCCCGGAGGCCACCATGAGGGCGGCCAGCGCCGCCGCGATCCGGCCCCGATAGGCCAGGCCGTAGGGAACCAGGGGCTTCAGGGCTCCCAGCGCGGCCTTGGGGCGGTGTGGTCCTTGGGGCAAATCGGCCATTGCAGCTTTCGTTCGGCAGCTTTCGTTCGCGGAATGACCGCCTGAAGGGGTTTAGCACCCTTCCCCCGGCTTGTTTCAAGGTTCCAGGTGAGGTATAGGCGCGCAATCATCAAGATTGAAGGCTCACAGGCTGCGGGCCGCCGGATCTGGCTGGCCGCAAGAAGGACTATGGCAATGGCGCGCAAAGAAACCGATCATCCCGACTACCACTTCATCAAGGTGGTCATGACCAACGGCACCGAGTACACCACCCGGTCGACCTACGGCAAAGAGGGCGACACCCTCAACCTCGACATCGACCCGAACACCCACCCGGCCTGGACCGGCGGCCAGCAGCAGCTGCTCGACCGCGGCGGCCGCGTGTCGCGCTTCAACACGAAGTTCGGCAACCTGGGCATCGGCGGCAAGAAGTGATCCCCTGCCCCGGCAAGGTTTCCGACCCCTTCAAAAGCCCCGCTCCGGCGGGGCTTTTTCTTGGTCAGCCCGCCGGTCCGAAGGCCCGCTCCAGCAGGCCGAGCTGGGCGGCCACGGGATTGGCGGGGCCGGAGGGCGGGGCAAGCTCCGCCTGGGAGATCAGCCCATCGAGGTGGAGGATCCGGGCGTGGAGCCGCATCCCGAGGCCGATGAGCTCGCGCAGGCGCGGGGGCAGCGCCTCGTATTCGGCAATGCCCGCCGCATTGTCCTGGGCGGTCATGCGAACCCGGTTCTTCTCGACCTGGGCCTGATCGGCGGTGATCTCCCCGTCCGCCACCGCCCGCTGCAGCAGAAGCCATGAGGCGATCTGCATGAGGCGGGTGGTCAGCCTCATGCTTTCGCTCGCGTAGGCGAGGCCTGCCTGGCGCTGGAGATGGCGGGAATCCTCCCGGCCGGGGCCGTCGAGATAGGAGGCGGTTTCCTCGACGAGCTCCATGCCCTCCTGGAACAGGGCCTTGAATGCCTCGGAACCGACGAAACTCCGCCCGAACCGCACCGGGTCGGCGTCCTGTCTGATCGCGTCGGGTTCGTTCACCCACCGTCTCCCAAGGCTCTGTCCGGGGAGCATTATAGGACAGGCCGGGGCCGGACGCTCCGCTCACCTTTTCTTAAGGTTAAGCGGCGGGCCGCCAAAAAATTAAGGCCGCGCCGGGGCGGCCAAGGTCGTAACAGCGAGGTGTCGAAGGGAGTGGACAGGAGCCACCCGGCATCCGGACAAGGACCCGGACGCCTCCATTCATCCTCTGGAAACCTTAAAGGTCCGTTGAAGGCGCCCCTGAGGCGCTTTCGTCGAATCAGCCCTGGCCGAGCTTGAAGAAGGCGCTGGCTGCGGCGCGGGACTTCTCCTTGGCTCTCCTTGCCTCCGTCAGGCGGGCGATCTCCCGCTCGAGCATCTCGATGCGGTCGTCGATTTCATCGAGGGACAGCATCGACAGGTCCTGGCCGATCTGCGGCCCGGTCAGGATCTCGCGCGGCTCATCGGCGAAGGGGTCAAGGGCCATGGCATCGTCCTCCTCAAGCGTTCCTCGAAAAAAGGTTAGTCCCGCAAATGATCTTTGCCAATGTTGGCGATATCGCGGGAGCTTGGCCAAAGCAGGGAAAAATGGGGCCGATTCCGGGCAGACGACGCGCGGGCGGGGTCCGGGGGATGAGCGCCCGGCCTGAAGGCCCGGGGCGAAAGAGCGGGGCTCCTGCCCGTGCGGGGAGCGGCGACCCCGCCGGATGGCCGCCCCTGCGCCTTTAGAATTTGCAACATCGCGCCGCGATCCCTATAATCACCCCGTTTCCCTCACAATGTGAGACGAGATGCTCCGGTCCGGCCGGGTCGGAGCGCGAGAGAGTTTTGCCGTGCGGCGCCGATGGTCCGGCGCCCGGCCTGAAGGAGGTTCGCCCCATGTCCCAGGGACCGCTGATGCCGAAGGCGACGGCCGTTTGGCTGGTCGAGAACACGTCCCTGACCTTCGAGCAGATTGCCGAGTTCTGCCACCTGCACCCTCTGGAGGTGAAGGGCATCGCGGACGGGGAGGTGGCGCAGGGGATCAAGGGTGCGG